>JAQUYQ010000001.1 GCA_028691795.1 Herbinix sp. | reverse complement strand
GAAAAGAACGGACTTAATAATCCATTATAATTCTTTTCTTTCTTGTTATTGAATGTTGGTTCAAAGATTTCAATTCCTTTGCCAGTCACCATGTCTTTTCTTTTTTCTCGTTCGAGATTAACAACTTCCAATCTGGTAGCCATATTATCAACCTCTCTTATTATTAGTTATAACAAATGTTATCAACAACATTTATTTCTATTCTATAATATATACTTTTAATAAAGGACAAAAAAAAGAAGAGTCATTACGACTCTTCTTTTTTCTTTTTGAAGAAAGATTCAACAACCTTCAATGAGTCTGAGACACTGAGTCCGTTTTCATCTAAAAGCAGATCCGCAAGATCGATTTTGGTCTTGGGGACATTGATAGGACTTGTTGGCAAAACTGGCCCAGAAGATCTCTCTTCAGAAATATTTTTCGGCCCAGTGACAATTGTCTCGCAAATATCCATGAGCTCGGTAATACTAGTAGATCGCTTAAAGTAAAGGACATTGGGCCCTTTGCGCTCATTGATTTTTAGAGTAAACATCTCCGGAGAAGCATGAAGATCGGAGTAGATGGTGAACATATACTCGTCATCAATATAGACGAAATTGTCTCCAAAGCGTTTCCAACAAAGTTTCTTATGTTTGAAATCGGTCACGCGGAACTGGGCATTAGCGAGCCGGTGTTTAGGTTTCGGGTTTGTCTCTGATTTTGAATCGATAAAGCTCTTCTTGGATTGAGGAAGTTCTTTTCCATCAACAATAAAGAGCTCTCCGTATGTCTGGGTATCGAGGAAGTCATTGCACTCTTTGATCGCATTCTGACGAGAACCGAGACTGCTGTCATCGTATTCTCTTTTAATAAGGGCTAAATACGTACCATCCTTCTGAACCTCAAATACATGGATTGTCTTCATCATAATTATATTCCTCCTATTTACTTTTTAATTAAATCATCTATGGTTTCGTTCAAATCAAAATATGATTTAATTTCATCGTTAGTTGGGTTGATGATTATACTGATAGCCTCTATGTTATCAATAGAGATATAACTCTCACCGAATTTTATTATAGTAGAAATCACACTGTTGTTGGATACGTATCTGCTATAAACTCGTTTTATTGCATCAACTCGAGTTTCAACATTTTCATCATCCAATTCTTCAACCTCTACAAGTGTTTTTCCGCTCTTTAAATGAAAGAGAATTTTCAACTTAACCATTTAACGTCCTCCAATAAGTTGGGTTGTCTACACCTAGGAGTTATTTTATCATATTACATTTTTCAACCATGATTGAGAATCCGCTAATATCTGACAAGTCAATCTTCTTGTCTAATAGATAAGATGCGAATGGCATCATCTCCATCCCTCGTGAATCGGTATCGGGCTTTGTGATTATGGTGGATATCCACTCAAGGCGTTTTTGATATCTTCAACTTCACACCGTTCTGATAGCCTCACCTCTGAAATAGACCCAGAGAATTTTATAACTAATTCGATTCTAAACACTTATATCCTCCTTGCTATTGTTTTATATTAAAATTGATTTCTGGGACTCCACTCTCCTTAATCATCTCAATGATCGGCTTTGATTTAATGATGAATGTCCCTATTATATCAAATGCTTTAAGAAAAACATCCACAGCAATTTGATAAGCTTGAAGAAATTTTATAAGTTCTTCTTCGTTTTTAAAAGTAACGCTCTCATAATTTGAATCACATAAACGGGTTACCTTTCCATTATCTTCATAACCAATAACAAAATTTGTATACTTATCCATTTTATTTATACCTCCTTATATTATATTAATAATATATAGTTAAAAAATAATAGACTACGAACCTATAATAAGGTATTCGTAGTCTATTATTATCGTTATATAAACATGTCTCCAACATCGACTGTGGCAATCTTTGCGCTACTATCATGGAACTTTTTAAGTTTAAGGTTCAGCATAGTAGACGCTACTCGGGCTGCTGTTAAACCAATATGATCAATATCAAGTTTTGTGTATAGATCACCAGCACATACACGACAAAGCTTTTTAGAACCGTTAAACATCGGAGATCTCATTTTAACCTCTTTACCAACATATGAATCCAAATTAGATTCATTCAATTGGATTAATTTTGTTCCCGATATTATATTACGATACATAAAAAGTTTCTTGTTTGAATCCGATATAGTTATTTTCAAAAAGGATTTAGAATTACATTCAGAACCAATTTTATCAAGCGTCACAGCTTGTAATGCGGCTATAATCTGTTTACTGAAATAACCCGCAATAGCAGTTCCGATAGCCTTGGGGTAAGCACCAGTAATAACCGAATTGCCCATAGACTCCATATCCTTTTTATCCAGTCCTTCCATGAAGGATGTTGTGACTATATCCCATTGCCCAGTCGTAGGATTAAACACAGGACCTTTCATTATAGAGTTATTTTTATAGTTATTGGCAAAGCTACCTCTAGCTCCAGAATCATAAAGGTCAATCCCAGGATCACCTTTTAATTCTTCTTGTGCCATTTTGACTAATTCTTTTTCTATTTTAACGGCGGTGATAACATCGCCTTTTTCCAACTTCTCTTTATTTTCTTCAAGAAGTTTATCACGATGATCAATAACTTTCTTAAGTGGTACAACCGTCTTAGGAGTAAATGATCCACAGATTACTTCTGATAATCTCTTAGATATAAATTCAAGTCTATCAAGAAATCGAACCATAGTATCGACATCAATCTCATCATTGAGAAGCGCTCTACCAATTTTATTATTGATAGAGTGTTGTGACTTCTTCGTTATCGGTTCATTAACATAACCAACAACCATTTTAAGATCTTTCTCAATTAAATATTTATTATAAATAAAACGACCTACTGTCGTTTCAATATCTTTATCATTAAAATATTCATTAGCCTTTAATTTAAACCTATCTTCAGGAGTAAATCTCGGAGGCCCTTTTTTACTATTTCCCAATAGTTCAATTATTTTATTAAAGTCCAAATCTTCTATTTTTATCTTAAGCAATTCATTCTTTTCTGCTTCAGTAATCGTTCTCATAATCAATCAACCTCATTCTTCTACAAACTTTATACAACCATCAATGAATTCCATTTGATATGCATCGTTTTTATTAATATAGAAATCCTTACAATGTGATGTGTATATTACCTTATGTAGCCCCACAACCTTCTGTGAATCTGGTAATGTTCGTATTCGTTCTAATTCATCATAGCAACGAATATAATTCATATTTTGTTGAAGAGTATTAATACAGGTTTTAAGGACTTCACTATTAACAACCTCGGATATACATTCATTGGTAGAATTCGGATATAAATCCAATAATATAAATAAAGCATTCGAAGTGCTATCTTCGATCAACTCTTGGATAGACATTTTGAATAACTCCCCATATCTATTGCAGACAATACTAATTTCTTTTATTATTGTCTCATATCTCTTTTTACTATAATCGTCCATATCATTCCCTCCGTTTTATTAATTATCAAAATGTATAAAAAAGAATAGAAAAATAAAGCCATTAAGCTCTATTTTTCTATTCTTTATAAAATTAAGCGGTATAAATACGATAAATGAATTCCAGATCCTTAGACATATCCAACATTTCATTGTTGAAATTGAACTTAGAAATCATTTTAACGAGTTTATAGTCAGTTACACCCGAACCGACATTGGCTTGAACACCAGTGAATAAACCAATAGAGTTGACTCGGCATTGTTCAATGTTACCATTTGCCTCAAACCATTCAACAATGTCAGTTTTATCGACTTTGAGAATCAGCTCGACAAATACTTCGATGTCTTCAGTTCTCGCCGACTGCCAAACGTTCGATGTTACTTCAGTACCATCTTCGTCACCAGTACCATCATCCCATAAAGCTTTAATAACCGGTGCGGTCTCAAAGGTTTTAAGATAATAGGAAACTTTTGAATCGGGGTTGGTTTTCTTAAACCAATATCTATTTGCATCAGTTCCAGAAAGAGTTTCAGATGTATGTCTGAACGGAACCATATTACCGAGTTCACGTTCAACAAACTTAACATCCTTTTTACTACCAATGGAATCTCCCGAACCACCAATACCAACTCCGAACAAACAAACAAAGTTGTTTGAGAGATATTGTGATTCCACATCTGTTCCGCCAGTAGCAATACCAAGAATGTTATTCAAGTAATCAATAGTCAACGAGGAGCGGACTCCAAACATCTTTTCGAGTGCAAAGAGAGTTCCACCAATAACAATTTCATTATGAGTTTCCATCAAAACTTCTCTCAGATGAGTCATGCCATTATCATCAGTATAAAGACCATGACCTCCGATAATTTTAGTCTTGAATTTAGGAGCGCTCATATTGTCAGTCTGGTGAAGAATATCTTCGAGATTGACTAATTTTTTAGCCATAAAATATACCTCCTTTAGTTTATGAATTATACTTATGTTTTTTGGAACTATATTAATCAGCTATATAGCGAATTTCAATTCCATCTTTAAAGGTTTTTTTATCCTTTACTTTGGCGTGCATTTCTATATCAGGAATCCCATCAGCATATAAGAACCTCATATTGTGTTCCTTAATATAAGGATAGCTATCGATCTTACATCGATCTCTAAATTCCATATCATCATGGTCAATATATTTGGATATTATAAGGAATATTTCATCGCTTATCTTATTAAGATCAGTGGTGAAATTGTCCTTTATCATACAAAGCTTCATAATATGTATACGATCTTCCATAGATAAGTCTTCTATCGTCATCAATCTCTTAAATGTATGATGAAGTTCCAAGAAGAACTTGAATGTATTCATTCTTTTATCATCAAGTATATATAAGATATTTATACTATTGACGTCAATAGTATATGATTTAAAATAATTTACTATATAAATCATAGCATTCAATAAAGAGTTATCAGTTTCATTGATGAAATAAATATTCTTGGTGTTATGGATAACACTGTCTATTACTTCTAATAAAACTGCAATTTTATCAGTTATAGTAGTAATATCGAATTCTTCATCTAATAGAGTAATAACTTCTGGAATTTCAGATGTTATATATTCTCTAAAAGTTTTAGCATTTTCTCCATTACTCATCTTAAACATATCCAGACTTTCAGTTTCAACCATAAGAGTTTTATAAATATTATTGGCTGCTCTATAAACATCCTTGTTTGTTGTTGTAAACATGATATTGGTAATGACATCATTAAATGCCTTTATATTTTGGAATAACAAATTAGGGTCATCTTTATATGTTAATATATTTTTAAGAGGGTCAATTAAACTATCATCGAGTAAATCATCAGCTAATATGTGATTAATAACACTCGATAGATTCCGTTTAAAATTAAATCCTGATATCGCGCTAATATCGTTTGGATCATACAAAATATTCCCAACGAGTCCATATCTTCTACTCAATAAACCGCACAATAAAACGGTTATCTCAAATAGATTAAGACTTACACCCGGTACTAGAGACGATATATCAAATACCTCAGTTAATACAGATTTTTTATTTATAAGCATTCTTACTATATGGACTATTTCAAATAACATTTCTGCCATTTTATACATAGCTTGAAATGCTATGTATTTTGTTTCCATATAGTTAAAATCCTCTTCGTCGATATATTTAATCAAGTCATCGTCATGATTCCAATACGGATCACTAACAACAACTTGGTTTAAATCTATCTTATTTGCAGTATTGGCGAATGCTGAAGCGAGGTTGGTTGTCTTCATATCAACACTTTGAAAATAGTAATTAAACATTTTAGATTTATCGAGAATCTTATCCCCGTTATTATCTAAAATGAAATCACCATTTTCATCTTTTAGATATTCAAATAATAAATTACCATCATTATCAAGTTTCTGATTTTTAATGAGATAATATTTATAAACCGTAATCATATCGAATCCCAACAAACTCGTTATATCATAAATAACTTTATCAGTGGATTTCAATCTGATTAAATAATTTAATGATTTCACCAATTTTTGTTGATAGTTGATTGGCATTGATTCTATAAAGGGAACTTTGTATTGATCAAATACTTTCTTAATGATCGATAAATCATAGAAGTCGGTATTAATTGATTCTTTGAATATCGTGTTTAGTACTCGTTGAACTGTCATTAGACAGATCATAAGAGCAATAAAATTATCATAAAAGTCATATGAATCTGAAAAACTTTTGTTATATATTGTCGTGGAGAAATACTCCCTTGATACTTCGTATATTTTAATAAACTTAGTCAAGAGATTAGATTCCTCAGTCGGAGTTCTCAATAAACCAAAGTTCAAAGTAGAACGCGATTGAATTATGCTTATTTTATTTGAGCCCAGGAAATTTAAATATTTCTTTGTGGGATACAATTTTAATAGTCTATCCTTTTCACCATTGGCGTTTATAACTATCTGGTTGATATCGTCAATAAGGTGAATGGGGATAGTATAATCGATATTAAACATCTCTCCGAATTCTTTAGATATATAGATAAAGTCATTATCTGATACATCTGGCAATCCATTAAAAGTTCTATAGTAGTTATTTAACTCAACATAGTTCTTTAATGTGATTTTATCCTGTTGTAATATTATACCATTGATTAAATCAGATGGTATTAATGATTTATCTTTTCGGTAAGCTTCTTGAAGCTCTATGTTATTAACACCACCCAATTCGATAGCTTCTAAATCAAATTGCTCATATGTATAATATGTTGATTGATTATTATATGCAGAAATATATTGATCGGAAGCCCTTGCACTTTCTACACTTTCGCCAGCTTTAGCTTCACTCTCATATTTCACTTCAATATCTTCTATTATAGCCATTAAATCTAAATAACTATTTTTAAGAAGAGCCATTATATCACTCCTTATTTAGTTAATAAAACTACTAGGATTTAACATTAACGTAACAATATTACTATATTGTGTCTTAAATTTTTAATCATGAAAGGGGCGGTTTATATGAAAACCCTGCCAGGAATTGAATATAAGAAATTAAAATCCAACCCGACTGTCGATTCAGACAATTCAATGTTTACTATTCCTTATTATAAAAATAATGAATATCTTAGTGATCTTGATAACTTTGTCAATTTCATTAAAGGAGTTGAATCAATTGTAAGAACCTCTGATAGATATAAAAAGTATATTAAATATCTAAAAGAGGTTGTCGGACTAACTTATTGTCAAGTTCTCTCTAATATTAGAGAGGAAATGGCTACGATAGAAATGCATCATGGCCCGATATTAACTCTCTTTGATATCTGTACAATAGTTACTGATCATCTCTTATATAAGGATCAATATATTAATACGTTCATTGTTGCGGATATTGTATTAGATCAACATTACTTGAATAATATTCAGGTGGTTATGTTATCTGCTACAGTACATCAAGAAGTTCATGATAATAATGTATTTATTAATATTAAACAAGCCTTTGGAAATCTGGAATCATTCCTTAGTACTTTTAAATATGGAGTACAGGACGATCAGATCAAAAAAATAAGAGATTACATCGAAATAAGCAAAAAATTTGATTCTAATGATAATAATATCTTATCATTAGAATCTAGCGTTAATAAGTGGGAACAATAGGAGGATGTTATAAATGAACACAGCACTTATATTAGGATTATTTCTACTATCCCAGTTTTTTATTTTCCAAATTGTATCTGAATTAAAACCCGAAAAAAATAAAAGAACCTTTGAAGAATTAATTAAGATAGTTGATTCTGTTCATAATAGAAATATCACTATGGTTATCCAGATTGAATATATTCTGGTAAAACGAGCTTTGCCTAGTGATTATAAAGGCCAAATATTATCTATAGTCGATAAATCATATAATGAGATATCCGATACTATAAAGGAAGAATTACTCGAATATGTCAGTGAAGACTACCTTTTAAAATATTTGACCCAGAATGCTAATATAAGCTTCCTACAAATGATACAAAACAACGCAGGAAGACAAACAATAAATTAATTCTTTTCGAGATATATCGATAACGGTATATTTCTTAATATAGAAAAATGAATGAGTGTATATATAGTAAAATATATACACTCATTCATTTTATCGTTAATACAATATTGAATAATGGAATAATGACATTTACGAAGTTATAGCTTATATCTAAATCTCCTTTATTATCTTCATCCCACATTATATCAGAACCATAAACAACATTCATAGTTCTCTTATATATAAATTTAGATTCGGAATTAAATTCCCTATAAAAACCTGATGGGAGTTCAAGGTTCTTATATAGTCTTATGAAATCCTTCATGAAAGATTTTAAGTTACCAGCATTGGTTTCTATCATACGTATTATAGTAAAAACAAATGATGTCATAAAATCCTCATGATTTATTAATTTCTCATCACTGATACCTTTAACATCAATTTTATCTTTATTACAATAAAATTCTATCTTGTTATTTGGTAATCTTATATATGATGAGTATTGATTCTTTATAGCAAATTTAACTTCTCCAAAAGTTCTAATAGTACAATATTTAGTTATAAATAAAGCATCTCTCTTTGCCGATATAATCTTATCAGAGGATACTTCATTTACAGTGGCGAAGTTATTAAGTTCCATTAATAGACATTTATTTATATGCTCATGAATATCTTTATGAGTAAATTTCAAATTACCTATAAAGATATTCCTTTCTTTTTTAGATAAACTCTCTATACCTTCTAGTTCCTCTTTTGGAATTAGATTATATTTTTTAATAACACTAAGACCAGCGGCCTTCATATCATATTCGAATATTTCATTGCATAATAAATAATCTATATCATCATTGGTAAATTGTAATTTATTCATATTTTCACCACCTTTATAAAAAAATATAGCGGAGAGAAATTAATCTCTCCGCTATATTTATGTTACTTAGCGTTTTCTTTTTTAAGCCGGCTCATGATCTTGTCTACCAGCTCATCCTTGTCCAGCTCGTCGTATTTTTTAATCCCCTTCTTCTTAGCCATCTTCTTAATATCCTTGTGGGATAAAGCAGACAACTTTTTCTTTATCTTTTTAAGATTGGGGGTTGCATACATCGTAGGATCACCTTTGGTCTCCAACGTATGATATACCTTATAAACAACACGAAGAGTTTTCTTAGGATCAACAATGCTGTTCGGTTTATTTGTATCCTTGAATTCCTTATAGGAATATCCCTCAATGAAGTATTTCTTCTTGAGATATTTAAGGATAAGTTTCAAGTACTTATACTCCATCTCATCCTCGGAACACATAAGAACAACATTGTTATTGCCGATAAGCATCTTAACAATCGCCCAAATAATAGGCTGGAGTTCGACGCTGTTAAGATACTCGGTGTATTTCTCCTTATACTCTTTCGAGTATCCATTCTCAACAAATTCGTGGAGAATGTGAGGAGGAGGAAGGAGAGCTTTAGCGGCATCGAGATTTTTATATCGACCTTCAGTTCTGATATTTTCAGAGATCAGGATAAACTGAAATTGCTTCAGTTTAGACGGATCTTCCTTTTGACAGAACTTCTTGACGAACTCTTTAGAGCTCATCATAATTAATGAGATCTTCATCTCCTTCATTTCCTTTTTGGAATATTCTTTTATTGCCATTCGTTCTTACCTCTTTTCTTTAGTCTTTGATTCTTCGGATATTTTTCCTCATCCTCATAATCGTCAACGTTTATAAAGAGAGGAGGAGTAGTTACCGGCCCATCTGATTCATCTGAGTAAAACGGTTTGTGGATACCGATATCGGCTTCAATCTCGTCCACAACATCTACTCTCTCCATGAGAGCAACGGGGCCGCCCATATCCGAAGATGTGATTCCTCTCTCCCGGTTTATCATTTCCATGATATCAATATCACTCGAATCATCAGAATCGTCGGAGATCGCATTTGTATCATGGAAGCCTTCAGTCTCTTCCAAGACCTTCAGGGAGTTTCCAATAACCGATGCAACTTCTTCAGCGAAGTCGGAATCAATATCACTATCGGGTTCAACCTTTTCACCTTCTGAGATATTTTCGGCGACATCATTCTCTAAATCACCATCGTTGTCCGCGAAATCCTTTTCGACGAACGGGTAATTTTCAGGAACTTCTACCCCGACGTCTTCATCCCCATCGGGAGATTCAACATAACCACTGACAATCTCTTCTGAATTGTCCTCTTCGGGTTCTTCGTTCGAATCATCAACGAAACCAATTTCCGCGATAGGTTCATCTTCTTCAACGTGAAGAATATCACGAATCACAGGTTCCAACTCAGGGGGACAGCAGTCATACTCAACTTCCTCTTCACGAATCGCATCAACGCGCTCGCTATAGGAATCGATAATACTTTTGCTCTTGTTAGTATTGACTTTCTTTGTGAAGTCATGAACAACCGGGGTATTATCTTTAAAGATAGGGTCCGGTTTGATTGGTTCTTCACGCGGTTCGGTGAAAGGGTCTTCCGCGTTGTATTTGGGATTTTCACCACTAACAGGGGCGAAGTTATTGTGAATATAACTGTCGACCATAGGCGTCTCATATAGCCGCTTATCGAGCTTGGAATTCTCAACAGAATTTCCTTTTGCCAATTCCTCTCCAACGAGAACACCGATTTCATCATTTTGGAGAGCATCGATGAACTGATCATATTCGTCCATCTTATTGATTTTATTTTTCTTCTTAGACACTTTCTTCACCTCCTTATTTTCTTCTATAACTGTAATCGGCTTATCCACAATTATAGCATTTCTCATTTTTTGCTGGATATCTTCAATTACGTTTGTATTACCAAGTCGACGCTTAACATCAATGAATGTATGACGGCGTCCACATTTAGTACAGATAAGATCATTGTAATCGCTGTCATATCTTAAACGACTATCACAACGATCACAACCCATGAGTTCAACTGGTATAGCGAAGATATAACCAAAGTCAAGAATGACCAATTCGTTATTATCTCTTCTTCCCCAGTTAAGGTAATTCTTTTGAATTGTACCAACGTCTCCGAGTAAATAACCAGGAGCCAATTGTTCCAATGTTTGTCTGATTAAACTTTTTGACAACATGAATTCTTCTTTGGTGAGATTTGAGACACACTCCAATACGTTTATAAGCCCATTAGTCTCGTATACCTTAACTACATAAGGATACAACTCTGGACAAATAACAAATTCATTCCAGTTGTCAATTACACCATATCGATCAAGAGCAATCTTGAAGGCATAATTTTCAATCTGTATACAATAACGATTGGTTCCCGGTCCCAATTCTCTATAAGGGACATCGAAAGAGTCAAGAATCATCTTGACCTTATCTGTTTTTTCATTGTTTGAACGATAATGGCCTTCCATCACATCGTTCAATTCTTTCATAATGTCTTTTGAAAAATATTGTAATATGCGAGAAACATATTCCATTTTTATTCTCCTAACATAGCTCTTTTGAAATCATCATAAGAGTTGTATTTGTTATTATCTTGGACTATTGACAAATAATACTTGTCTTCCTTCTTCTTTTTCTTCTTAGCCTTCTTTTCGCTCAAAATAGCTTTGAAGGCTTTATTCTTTTTCTTGTCCTTCTTACTATCGATAAAGACATCAGAATTCCATCCCATTTTCATCATAGATTTAATGAGAAGGTATTGCTCATAGTCCTCACCCTTCATATAACGGCCATCGATATTAATGACGTATTCATTATTCTCTTTACGACCACCGAATACCGTTTCACGATATTCTTTATCATTAGCAAAACGTCCCATGTCAATACTCGGAACCAGATCATCGCTTCGAAGAGAGAAGGATTTATTTTTATTCTTTTCACCCTTCTTCTTCTTTTTCTTCTTGGACGAATCGCTATAACAGTATTGGGCAAGAATATCCAATGTTTCATTATCAGAATTCCTGTCCATATAGTCCTTTTTCATCTCACTGATGATAAGATCTTCAGTGAGTTTAATTGGCTTCTTATCAGCGGGAATATCTTTTGCAACTGTATCGTCGGTATAACCGAGATATGCCAGGGTATCCCTCTCTGTCTGTTGAAGAATTTCATCGGTTAAAACGAAATCCTTATCAGGGTCAGAAAGAAATATTCCGTCTTTAATCATCTTACGAAGTTTCTTATTCTTCTTATCAACTTTAGGTTTACTAGGAATGAAAATACTCGTATATATTTTTCTTGATTTCTTTTTGTTCATCAATAAAGTATCAACAAAAAGTTTACCATATAAGGTTTCAAGATAAATCATATAAGTATTATATATATAAAGCGCTTCGTAATATTTCTTAGCATTGCGATATTTCTTAGAAAGTGATTTAGCCCGCTTGACGATGTCGGGTTCATCAACGACAGTTGTATTGTGATATTCATCACCAAAATCGTTAATATGAACAACCATTAAATCATCGATGGTTCTTTTTTTGTTTTCTTTGGAGCTACCCATAAAATCTATGGATGCAATATAAGCCATATTTGTCAACTCCTAAAATAATATTATAGTCTAGTAACTTACTCGTTTATTACTAGACTATAATATATAAATTGTTTTTATATTAGATTTGATAAAATTATACGTTAATTGATGAATATACAGACCCATATTTTAGATGTTCAATAACATCCCGAGTCCAATTACAAACATTCAATTCGGGCTTATTAATAGAACACGATTTAACTTCAGAATTTAACCCCTCAATATTATTGAAAGTCTGGTCGTCGATGTTGAATATAAACACAAAACCACAGTGAGTTATTTCTCTGACGTTGCCGGTTTCATAATCGATAAAGACAACATTGGGCTCACCAATATCTCTGGTCAATGCTCGAATTTTTGATCTTTCCACCGGAGTAGTGGTCAATTCTTCAAAAAACTCGCGTTTAGCTTCTGTGAGAAGATAATCGCAAGCGGATTTCTTAATCATATTCTCATTAGCCGAACAATGACCCATAGGAAAGCTATAAACAGGATCATATGTAATATCGTTTCGGGGAAGCAATAAAACTCTATCATTATTGATTAAAAATAAACCAACGCCGATTTGTTTATAAGCTATTAAACCCTCAACTCGATTTTTACTAACAACTCCAAGTTCTCGTGTATCGGCTAATATAGGAGCAGATTTATTCATCAATTTCTTTAAATTACTTTTATCTGCAACTTTATTGATCAACTTCCCGTATTCAGGAGATACACTAACAACGATAGGTTCATCCTCTGTACAGGATGGATCGTATTCGTATCCAATAAAGTTATTGAGAATATAGGCATTATCTTCGTTATTGAACAAGAAATCTTTCTTTTCCATATTATTTCACCTTTTCTTTTTTAATTATTATATTAAAATGTTAGTTAAACAATTATTTTACATACTGAAATAATTTAACATTAAAATAAATCGGATGTATTTTCGGGCGTCCGATTTATTTGGGTTGCTTGCCTGTGTTCATTTCAACCTCCTAGTAGAACGACGTAGAGAATTATCTCTACGTCGTTCTACGCTTTTATCTGTTAGTGAAATTAGACATATCAGGAAGTACAAATCCATCAACTTCAAGATATACAAATTGTTTTTGTAGTATACTTGAATCATCAATACAATCTTTTGTCATATCAATTTTAGTTTGTAGTACTCCTTTTGTATAAGCAGGAATGTAGTCCTCATATTCTTGTACAAATTCTATATAAGAACCAAATACATGATTAAGAGGAATAAATTTTTGTCCACTGTGAACCAACTCATGAACTGTTTGACTCAATGGAATTAACCCAACTTTATTCTGATAATGAAGCTTCATAACTTCATCAGCAATCTCCAAAGCATTTAGATCTCTTCCTTGGTCGACAACCTTATTTAATACGATTTCAATAATATCGAATATAGTAAAGGGCTCATGGTGAATTTCAATTTTTATTTTTGTATTTTGTTTATTGGTGACCCCATTGAAGAATGCACATTTAGTCATATCCAAATAATCCTGAAGATATTTGATATACATCTTATATTCAACAGAGGCTCGTACAACCTTCTTGATTTGGTCAATAAACTTTTCTCTATCTTTATCAGACAGAAACTTTACATGATATTCCGGCATGATTATATTATCAATCTTCTCAACGCGAATATCACTTATCTTATCAGAAAACTTTTCAATTTTCGGAATCCTCATAAGTAAATCACCTACCTTTTACGGTATTGTTTTACTTATAGAATAAATCGAAAAACATCGGCTGTAAAAAGTTCTCCATAATCAGGTTCATGATATAGACAATCTATCAAAGAATCATTAAAAGTGCCAAGTTCATCTAAGAATCCCTTTAGAAACTTTCGATCCTTTTTAGAAATATTTATATGTTTTAATAACTTATATAATGACATGATTTGCTGATTAGCCAATTTTACTTGGCCTAGTAATTGGTCTTCGAAGACATTATCCTCAAAACCAAATAAAGGAATAGGAATACCATTATAATTTTCAAAAAATCCGAAATCAATAGGATATAAGTTATACTCCGATGATTCCAATTCTTCTCTAAATTTCTTTGGTATTTTATTATTCTTTATCTTTTCAATTCTATATCGTTTCATATCACGAAGTCTTTTGAAATTCTTTATAATAGATTTTTTAAAACAGACTCCACAAAGTTCATCTTCATCAAATATGATATACATCTATTTACCTCCAAGACCTCTATAGGCTATTAAGAAATTAATTTGACATTTCTTAATTTTAAATAGTTCAGTTATTTCCAAATTTTCTCCTGTATCTTTAATATCATAAAACCTATTATATGGTTTAGTAAAAGTTTTAACAAAATTGCTTAATATAACAAGCTCATCAAATGATGGATTTAAACAATATATTTGTTTTAATAAATCCTCTGCTCTATATAATATATCCGTCATGTTTTGATCTAATGATTGTTCAAATACCTCTTCTTCCTCAATACTCATTGGGATAGGATATCCAAAAGAGATTCCTTTATAATATTCAATTATATCAGGATCATTTCCCTTGTATCTGACAATCTTTATTTTTGTATTTGGTAATTGTCCTCTCATTTTTATATAATATTTTACTTCTTTTTTATTTTCCATATATCCAATGTAATCGTCATTTTCATACGCTAAAAACATGAAAATCACTCACCTTTTATTTCATTCTTTAATTTCCGTTTATACTTTTTTAATATCTTGACAGCCTTCTTCGCATCTTTCTTTTCATTCTCATCCATCTTCAATACTTTGAGATATGGTAATAAGAAATTCATATTATTAGTTAAATCTTCTAATATTTCTTTATTATATATTTTACGTTTTTTATTTTTCATAAAAAGACACCCCTTTATATAAATTACTAAAATAAGAATATATAGACGAAATGATAACAACCATATCCAGTTATTTAGGATATGGTTGTTATCAATATTGAATATTACTTCTTGGTAAGTTTAACAAGGGACTCGATGGTGAAATCCACCCATTTGTCGATATCTCCATAAAAATAAGAAATAGCCGTTTTCATCTCATCGCTCAACAATTCAAGGACTTCATCTTTAGCTAAATTAAATGCTTCAGCTTGTTCCTCGGGAGTAAGTTTACCATCTTTAGATTTTTCACGGATGTCGTCCACATAAGTCTGATTAATGGCAATAACAACGGTCTGAATAACCTCGACAGCTTTTTCAAGATATTTACTCAAAAAAGCAAGGTCTTCATTTTCACTGAACGCATCAGAACGCTCCTTCAGATATCTGGTGACATAGAATGTCAGAACACCCATGATACCTACACCAATAGTACTAAGTAGCACTACCCAAAATTCACTCATAATTTAAATCCTCCTTAAATATTTTTATCCATATGTTTATAAAAAGAAAATCAAAAAAATAAAGGGTAGCTTTTGCTACCCTTTATTCTTAATAAATAACTACGAAATGAATACTGACCAGATATGAATAACCGATGGAGAATCATTCTCTCCCTTACGAATTTCAATTTGAATCTTATAGTCGGATGATATAAACATATAAGACTCTTCACCGATAACCGGATTGAAATAATCGTGAATATTACAATCAAGTCCTTCGGTGAGTTTGAAATGACTATCAATCGTCTTCAGAATTTGAATCGCTTCGCTGTTCTGAAGAACGGTTGAATTAGCATAGCTCTTACAAGAGAGATTTTGAATCTTTTCAATCATATCATACCGGTTGGTTTTTATATTATGGAAGATGATATGATAATCAGTACCAAATATTGTAAGTAGTGACGGTTCAACATAAAAGTCAGTCTGATTGGTCCGAACCGCGATTATTTCTCTTTCATCGCTAACATATATAAAGGTATTGTTAAATTTGAACGCCTTGTAATCGGTCGACATGATAAAATCTTTATTGAAGGTCTTATCCTGTGGAATAGAATAAAAGTGTTCAAAACGGAGATAATCGCGGTTTTCGGTAATTTCCTTCAGCTCGGTCTTCAGAGTATTTACTCTATTGGCGAGATAAATACATGCGAGTAACGGGAGTATACAAACCACCGTTATGATTGCGCCAGCAAATGTTGTGTTCATTTCATTACTCCTTTTATTATGTAATTATTTCTTATACATCACGACGCCATACATTTCAAATATGACTTCGATTTCACGAACGATCCTTTGAATCGACTTCATACCAAAATCATCATCCGTTTTATAGATAAGGGACTTGATAGAAGTAGTGGCCAGCTCATTATTAAGGATATTGGAATTCTCCAATGATTTCAATATACTATCCCGATTCTCATGAATATCGGGAGTTCTACCTCTGTTACTGATATTGGTAACACATCTTTCCGGTGATGCGGTACATATCAATACCAAATCAGGTTTAGGAATTCCAAAGGTCTCGAATTCTGTTTTCATCACTTCTTCAATATAAGCTCTCTTTTGGTTAATGCTCATATTGGATACCTGGAGAATGCAATTAGAGAGCGTGTATCTGTCGGTTATTAAATTATAACCGACATCGAGATAATCAGGAATACACAACCGAGACCCCTCTTCAACAGGAGTCATCATATCAGCGATTCTATCCACCATATAAAATGATGCGATATTTCTCCGATATTGGTACTCGGTCAATTTTTCACGGTCCGGCTTAGGAATTTCTCCCTTTAAATATTTTTCAATATTAGGATTAAGAGGGAGGGTGGGATATTTTTTAAAAATGACCCGACATTTTTTATACCGCTCTTTAAGGGCTTCAAACAATGTGGATTTACCTACACCATCGGCACCCTCAATACAAATTACTTTACCTTTCATTTTAATCTCCTCATTTCTTTTCTTATATAAATAATATATATCTTCATTTATCAAAAATACTTATTTTAATAAATGGGACCAATCCTTCTTATTAATGAGCAAAACGTTTGCACTACAAATCATTTTCTCAAAGGATTCTATTTCATCAGGAGAAATGCGAGAGGTATATGTATCAATTAATTCACTAATGTTAATCTTAACACATCTTTCAATATCCGATTCAAGTTCGGGATTACATGTTAATACATAACAAGTATTATTCGTACAATTAAAAAGGGCAACGGATAATGCCTTATTAAATAAGACATCCGCAAGTGGTAATTCTTTTCTTAATTTAATAAAATAATCTTCCACCTTTTTAGGCACAGTGTAAATCATTTTATCATTAAAAAATGGTTCTATATCTTTAATGGTCACCCTCTGGGATATTTTCTTTTTATGCACTTTAATAATGTCTTTCAATATAAACACCACTTTCCTATTTTTTACTTAAATGTATGACAAATAATAAATACCAAGAGAGATGATTATAATCATCTCTCTTGGTATATTGGTTTATATTACTTTTTCAAATTATTTCCTAATAGGTTAAATCTTCTAATTAACCCAGTAGCATTTTCGGCTCTTATCCATGTAACTTTACACACCTCAAGAGTTCGGGCGTTACATATAATTTCAGTAACGGATTTACAATGAGGGCATTTTACCATTTCAGCTCTACATTCTATACCATTATAATAATAATCTTTAAGAAAATTAATGCTTTTCATTTCTTCGTTACATCCAAGACATTTCATTCTCGTTACTCCCTATTAATTTTATCAATATATAATGAATTCCATAAACGCATATCATCTAAAAGACAATTCTCTCTAACGAGAGTTTCTACATCCACGAACTCATTAATATTTTTTTTCTTTATTTTCGTTTCAAGTAAATCCAATGCTTCTAATAATACCTTTCTCTCTTTTCGGGTTATATTATATATCATCGGATTACTATAGTCTCGCAAAGATTCAATGGTTAATTTCATCAAACCTCTTTCTTCTTTAATCATATTCTCGATGATCTTAATATCCCTACTAGGAACATAATAACCATGGAATTCTTCTATATAAAACTCAAGATATTTGCTCAATATTTTATCTTTCTTTTTATCACTCCTAACCTTCTCTATATTTACTTTACTAATGGGTAAACATCTAGCCATTATATAATAAAGTAAATAATCTTTATTATTACATATGCCTATTATATTATCATTATATGACAATACAAATAATTTTTCTTTCATATATTAACAGCCTCCTTTTATTTAGTTATTATATATAATAAGTACATCAACGATATTTCATTAATTATTATATGATATATTAATAATCTACCTATCTTAATCATATCTTTATATAAAATATTTTTATTATATAATGTATTATATAAGTTATATGGTATTTCTTTTGATAAGAATATATCTATTTTATCTTTAGAATTATTTACAAATAAACTAAATATATTTGTAAATAATGATATTATAAAATCTAATGATAATATCATTATAGATATAATGATATATGATATTCCAATATAATAAATATTATATACTTTATCGTTGATAATTAATAAATATAATATCCTCATAATTTCAATTATACTTATTAATCTCAATATAGTAAATATACTATTGATAAGAATATTATAATTATCAAGATCTATTTTTTCTTTATTAAATAATACAACATTTTCTGCTTTAGTCATATCTCCATCATCTATTGTGATTTTCTTTATATTGTCATTTTTATATTCATCATAAAGTTCTTCACTCATTTCATTTTCTGGTATTATCATTAGATCTCCTAAATAATAATCAAATGATATTATCTTTTGAGATATAGTAAAGAATATTCTTTTTAATATCTCTGATGATATTATTACTATTAATATACTGATAATAGTAATATATAGATTATTGATTATAAACATAAATTGTTATTCTCCTTTATATTCTATATAAGATATAGTTGTCTCTCTTATTATAATATATAAAGCAAAAAATTATTTGATAACACTTTAAAAGTGTTATCAATATCTATATGTTTTTGATCTATTTATCTAATACCTAGTATTTACTGTGTTTTAGTAACTTGTTTCGGAGACGTTATTCCAACCCCATCCCTCGTCACTTCGTTCCTCTTTCTGGGGTCGGTTCCCTCCTTTCTCCCCCTCCATCTCTCTTCTTCTTTTCTCTCTTCTATCTTTCTTCTCCCCTTTTCTCCTTCTCTTTTTTATTCCCGCCTCTCCGCGTATCGCTTCGCTCTCCTTTTCATCCCTTCGGTTTTCCTTCGGAATCCCTTCCGGTATTCCAAGACGCTCGGCGCTGGTGCCTTCTTACGTATCCTCCGTATCTTGCCCCCCTCTTGCCCCCCTCCCCCATAACCGTAAGGAACCGACCATCTTTTATATATTATGGTCGGTTTACATTATCAGTTATGAGAGAAGGAACCTGTAGTTATTTTTGCATTTTACCTACAGATCAATTTCTAGAGCAAGAGGACGTGTATGGCGAGATCATAATTAACAAACGTTACAGTCCATACACGCATTATTCCCACCCTCAAGCTGTCACACCCACAGGCGGAATTACAATTAATAATATGTTACACTAAAATTATTTTCAATTTAGTAATTTTTAGAATAACGAATATATATTATTAACGTGTAATACTGAATATTAAATTTTATAGATCTATTAAGATAAGGGATCATAGTAAATAAGGAGGATATAAAGAAATGAAAAACATTGATATCGATAAATATTTGAACGAGGTTTCAATCATTAAAAACTACTTTAAGAAATTAAAGATCGATGAGTTCGTTGAAAGTTATTATGTTGAAGATGGTATATGGTCAAGACTTAATCTGTATTTTGATATTAGTAAATATCCAATACCACCAGTTGATCCATCTAAGTTGTTCATATCGCCGGAAGATCTTCCGGTTGGTATTCCACCCGAGTTTAAGCCTCAAATGGACAAAATAAAACGTGATGTTAGTTGGATGACTACTATAACAACCAACGGTTCTAGATATGCCATTGGTGTAATATATGGAAGGAAGGAAAATATAATATGGTCCTTCCAACAATAAATCATTTTAAGGTTGAAATAACCGATATAATTATCAGATTGGAGATGTATAAATCTTTAGGCAATGATTACGCCGCACAAGCTTTAAAACAATATGAAGAAACCTATATAAAGAAAACTGATAGGAGTGAGAACTGGTATATATTTGCCCATATATTTCTGTCAGACTCATTGAATATGATTGAACGATATAAAAAATAAGGAGGATAAACAAAATGAAAGCTCGGAAAATCGTGTCTCTGCTGAAATCTAATTACAGTCCCGATAACACGGAGAAATTCGATGAGGTAATTATCTCCGTGATTGAGGATATGGTCAAAGACTGTAGCAAATTGATCGAGACTAGAAAATGTAGAACCACGTTGGCCATGAGAAAATGTGTCGACGAGGTGAATACTCGTTGGTTGGCAGTTTGTCGATTGGCGGCGGAAGATGATATTCTTCCTAAATTAAACGAGGATGGTTTAAAGGCCGTCCTCGCAAAAGAGAATCCTAAGTTGAGCTCTATATATCAGAACGAGCTCAATAAAGTTAATCAGGCCATCGAGAGGGAGGAGGCCATCAAAAATATGTATATCCACAAGGTTATGCCATTTGATGAGCTGACCGAGGATAACATCGCCCATGAGATACTCTTGATCTGTTATGCTTTAGGAAGTTATGTTCGAGCAGGACTGGATATCACCCATCTTCGACCTCTTGCTAGGCGAGCTGAGTTTCTTAAACATCTTAAGAGAGTTGGGATCTCGAAAGAAATCATTACAAAATTTGAAGAAGATCCCGATGGATACATGAGAAGTATCATGTGAGCCCACTAAACTCATTTTAATGAGTTTAAATAATAATAAGGGAGATGTCTAAAATGTTGGTCGTTATAGCAGAAACCGGTGTAGATAATAGAAAGGAGGTAGAATTCGAGAGTTTAATAATGGGCAGATATCCCGATGATGTTGATTTCGGAGATATCAACATCTACGTGGATCTCACAAGAGGTGGGTACTTAAAAGCGAGTCCTTTTGTGACAAGGTAATTATAAGGAGGAATGGTAATAACACCATTCCTCCTTATTTTTTTTGGTGGTAAAGAAAAATCGGCTACTAGGTTGTATTGTATTATTTATTAAATTTTTTTGAACTATATTATAATTTGAAGATATAAAATTATTTCTGGGATATTTTTTATATGCTTCAAATGAGGCTATATCTGGTTATAAGCGGCGTTTGCCCTCCAGATATAGTAACCACCGCTTTATGGAGTTTTTAACTTCGATAAAGACTTTAGCCCAATATAAGCGAAGTACATAACCGAAACATACTTTTCTGGGTCGGTGTACGGAAGTAAGTTGTGGGTTCTTAAATAAAAATGATATTCATCCAATGGAGTTTTTCATTTATACAACTTTAACAAGATAGTAATAGGTCAACTAATAGTATTCTCAGAAAGTACTATAAGCTATCGATTTTTATTATCTTGGTAAGGGGTGTATATAGAATATGCAAAACACATTGAATGATTTGAGGCATCTTCTTTTAAAGAAGATGAAAACAAAAATGCCTCACCATGATGGGAGTATGACTTTAGGAAACGCTGCTTTATTCTGTGGTAAATCACATAATACGGTCATTGATTTTTTAAAGAATCCTATCATTCAGTCCAATGGATATAATCACTACTTCGCGGATTTTAGATATGTATTTAAAATCAGGAGTAAGGTTATTCGTTCAATTGATAAATCTAATAGAAAGAATATATATAAAGATATCAGCGATCAAACCAGATTAAAACCGGTCGTTGCTATATCAAGCCTTAATGGCAGAAACTTTATATTTGATTTATCGCAATGGAATGAATTGTTTTTCACTAATTCTGTACAATTACCCTATTTAGTCAAAATTAATCAGTATTTTGAAGTCCTGAATAATATGATTAACGATGACAGAGTTAGTGATTATCCGAATAAATTTGTTTTAATCGACGCTGATGATTGGTTTGATGATTCCAAAGATTTAAAGATTAACAGGAAAACTGTTAACAATCCTATTATGATACTTTTGTATCTTGTGAAAAACGATATGGAAAAATTCAAATCACTCGGTAATATAAATTTTTTTATTTATAATAAATTTGGCGTCGTTAGGATCAATCCCTCTGAGTGTGATGACAGAAGCTTTGCTTTATTCTTTAAAGCTATGAAGTTCTTTAATCGCACATTGACAACAGAGGAAGATTTGGAAGATCAAATCGAAAAAGAAGATAAAAATACGAAAGCTATATCTAACGCGGCCCAGACTGTATCGAACAAAATTATTTCTAAAACACAGCCTAATACTGTGAAAGAAGTTAAAAGAATACAGAAGGACGCTCAAGATATAGCTTTTTCTACCATCGCAGATAAGATACTCGATGAAGAAATTAATTCGGAAGTTTTAACTGATGATTTGGCATTCGAAATTAAAGTTGCAAATCAAATAAACGATAAAATCACTAAATCTAAAATAGGGAAAACGTCTCAATCTATTAAAAGAGACACAGAATTAAAAGCCAAACAAAGAGAACTCAAGTTCAATGGTAAATCCATTGATAGAATAGTTCAAACTAAAAATGTTAAGATTGAGCCCAGAAGAATTGATATTAAAAAGCTCAATACTGTTAATACTAATATATTAGATGTTAAATATCCTGCTTTTGAGAAAGAATATAATAAAGAGCTATTAGAGCACGATATTATATCTTCTTTTACTAATATGAATAATAAGAATATTCCTGTATTTGTAAAGAGTATAACAACCGAGGATACCTCTGATGAGTTGACCTTAAAGAAAACATTAAGAGTTGTTCTTGAAGATGGGAATAGAGTGCGACATAATGTAACTGTTGATATACCCGAATTTGTCGAAGATAAGTTCTTATATATCGGAGGTAATAAGAAAATTATCAATAAACAGTTATTTCTTAAACCAATCTCCAAAACAGGAGAAGGGGTCGTACAAATTTGTACTAACTATAATAAAATCTTCCTAAGAAGATATGGTAGTAAATTAACTTCTAAGACTGAGAAGCTCAATAAGTTTTTAACTACTAAAAAACCACCGTCTATTAAAATTAAGACGGCTAATAATATAAATACTAATAAGAAATATAAATCAACTATAGAGTATGATGAGTTATCAAAATACTTTAGCTTTATAGAAACCAATAACTATAAACTTTTCTTTAACTTAGATGAGCTTGAAGAAATTAAAGACAAATATAAATTCGCCTCTATTGAGGATGCTATGATAATTGGATACTACAAGGAGAAAGGTCAACCTTCTACTCCTATATATGTAGATTACAATTCTCAAAATATTGTATCATTATCAACCGATAATGTAGCATTAGATATAGTAGACTTTGTTGTTGCTAATTTTGATCCTAAATTATTAGGGGAATTTAATTCCACCAATGTGGGTAAAAAATATATGTATACAAGAGCAACTATCATGAAAAAGAATGTTCCTCTTGTTTTGTTATTGTCTTATTGTGAAGGACTGAGTACAGTTCTTAGGAAAGCTGAAATTGAATATAAATTTTCCGATACAAGGCCGAGAGATTTATCTCTCGATTACAATATAGTGAAATTCTCAGATGGTTACCTTGTTTATAAACAGATACCTTTGGATAATGCTTTATTGATGAATGCTTTTGTTGATATACCAACTGAAGATTACAGTTTTTCTGATTTTGATAATAAGGATATTTATTTTGATATCTTTGAGTTGTTATTTGGAGTTAGAAATATAGCGAATGCTTTTGATACTTTCTATGAGTTCATGATTGATCCGATCAGTAAAGAGGTTCTTAATGATTTAGATCAACCAACAGAGTTTGTTGATGTATTACTATATGGAAACAAATTGATGTCAGACAACTCATTCATTAAAGAAAACAATATGAATATTTATCGAATACGTTCGAATGAAGTTGTTGCTGGTTTGTTATATAAAGCAATAACTAAAGCATATATGAAGTATAGAGATACTGCTGGTAATAATAACCCAGTGAAAATATCTATACCGAGAAATCAAATTATTAAGGATTTATTAGAATTACAAACGGTTGAAGATTATCCGACTCTTAATCCTATAGTGGAACTCTCTAAAACAAGAACTGTTTCTTCTAAGGGTTTAGTTGGATTAAATTTGGATCGTTCTTATACTGAAGAGAAGAGAAGTTATGACAAAAGTATGATGGGAATCATAGGAATGTCTACATCTCCTGATGCCAATGTTGGCGTAAATAAAGAATTAACTCTTGAACCGAATATCGTCTCGGCTAGAGGATATGTTGATATAAAAGATGATAAAATGGATGAGCTTAAAGATACTAATCTTTTCTCTCCTGCTGAATTATTAACTCCTCTTGGAAATACAAGGGACGACACAGTCAGACTTTCAATGTCTGTTAAACAATCTAAACATATCATTCCTGTTAATAAAATGAGTCCTGTATTGGTATCTAATGGCGCTGAGCAAATAGTTCAATATCATTTATCCAAGGACTTTGTTAATGTGGCTGATGAAGATGGAGAAGTTGTCGAGATAGACAATGATACTGAAATCATGGTTGTAAAATATAAATCGGGTAAAGTTGAAGCTATAGACCTCTATGATAATATAGTTAAAAATGGTGGCGGTGGTTTCTTCTTAGTTAATAAAAAGGATACTAAACTTAAAAAAGGTGATAAGTTTAAAAAGGACGATATAATTGCCTATAATAATAAATTCTTTACCGATGAATCTACTGGTGTGAATAGATTTAATATAGGCACATTAGAAAAAGTTGCTATCATTCCTTCTTTTGCGACATATGAGGATAGCTCATATGTAACCCAAAAGTTGGCTGATGATATGAGCTCTGAAATAGTGTCCAAAAAAGAGGTTGTATTAGGACCAAATTCTAACGTTGAATTTCTTGTTAAAAAAGGAGACAAAGTAAACGTTGGTGACGATCTTATTATATACGACCAATCTTTTGATGAAGGTGAAATGAATAAATTGCTTAGAGATGTCAGTGATGATATTAAAGAGGAATTTAAATCAATAGGAAAAAATAAACATAGTAGCAAATATAGCGGAGTAATAGAAGATGTCAAGATATATTGCTCTGTTGATTTAGAAGACCTATCTCCATCGTTGAGAAAGGTCGTTTCTTCTTATTATAGTAAAGTGAATAAGAAAAAGGCTTTACTGAATAAGTATGATAAAACTGGAAAGATTGTTAAAGCCGGTCTTATGATAACCGAACCATCTTCTAAGATTGAAGAGACCAATGGTAAAATCAAAGGTAATGAAGTCAATGGTGGTGTTCTTATTGAAATATATTTGAAATATAATAACACCGTTGGCGTTGGAGATAAGATCACTTTCTTTAGCGCATTGAAATCTGTTGTTGGTGAAGTTAAAGCTCCGGGGTATGAGGGTTATACTGACTTTAGACCCGATGAAGAAATATCATCGGTTATAGGACCGTCAGCCATTCTACAACGTATGACTACTTCTATATTGACAACAATGTTTGCTAATAAGGTGATAATAGAACTTAAACGTAAAGTTGAAGATATATATAAAGGATAACAATAATTATGTAGGAGAGTATCGTTAAATTGATACTCTCCTACATTAAAACCTGTTATATTTATATATTATGATAAAGAATGGTGTTAACGAATATTTCTTTATTAACCATTTAACAACATGGTAAAATTGAATACCCAAGGAGGTGATAACATGTCGACAGAAAACATCTCTTTTGAAGACCTTGTCATAGACTCTGTTTTCGACGCTTTTCTTGATGGGCACACCAAGAAAAAGAAAAAAAAGAAGAAAAAAGACAAGGCGAATAAAAAGTCCAAGAGTGAACCTTCTGATAAAAAGAAGAAGCAAAAGGACGAAAAAGAAGACCTCGGTCTGTTTAAGGCTGCGGATATCTTCGAACGCTTTCCTCTGGATGAAAATCCTGAGGATATGCCGCAAAAGGACGATCCTAAGAACGCGCTTACTAAAAAAGAATATATTTATGAGATCGTGGTTTAACCAAGTAAATGATTTTTCATAAATGTAACTTTATAGTAAATAAATTATTTTTATTTAGGAGGTAAAAAACACATGGCACAGAAAACCGAATTTCAGAAAACCCTTGAAGAGCTGACTACCTCGAAGTCCACTTTTTCCAGAAGTGATTTTGAGACCGTCGCAAAGGCACTTATTAACGAGGTTGAGTACTCCACCGAGGTCTGCAAGATCAAGAACGGAGAACTCATTAAGGAAACCATTATGCCGGTAAAGGATTTCCGCAAAGGAATGCGCGATATCCTCGTAAGCTTTGGTGTCGACAAGCAGGACGCCGAGAAGATCATGAGCGCTGATTTCAAAATCACCAAGACTGATTGGTTCTATCCTCTCATCTCGGAGCTCATTACTTCTTATATGTCGACCGGCCACAAGTTTACGTTCCTTCCGAAGGATGACTTCATGGCTTCGATCAAGCTGGCAAAGCGTGAGGCCACCACGAAGGAATTCACTAACCCCAAGACCAAGCAGAAGTTCAAGAAGACCATTCCTGAGCATACTGTTCTGGTTAAGCAGTCTTCCTGCCCTTCTTGGCGCAAGAAGAAGTCCAAGTAAAAACACATATAAGCAGATAGCAGGGTAGCACTTGCTATCTGCTTATTTTTTTGTATGAGGGTGAACGAATGATGGAATTATATGAAATCTTTAAATCTAAATCTGGTAAGATTATCAGTCAAGCGGAAATTGATTCATTATTTAAGGAGACCACCGGATATAGACCCAGAGATGATAAAGAAAGATACAATCGTTTTGTGAAACAACTTCTTGATTCTAAAGCGATTGTTCCATATAGACCCACATATAAAGAGTTGGTTAATAATAAGAGAAAATATCTTGCCATACAGATGTATTCCTTTGAGCATAAATGTGGAATCACCGAAGCAAGAAAAATACTTATGAATCAATTTCCAAATGAATTCTAATAAGAATAAGTACCGATATATTTCGGTACTTATTTTTTTGCCCGATTTTAACATTTACGTAATATGAACTCAAAAAGGAGTGATATTATGGGATCAATTATTAAGACAAATCCTAATGCCCGGAGTTGGATAAAAAACGCTGGGCGTTCTTTCGGATTAGCTTCTTTGGATTTATTGAGCGACACACTTCCAAATAGTGTAGCATCAAGTCTTTCGACAATAGAAGCAATCAAACAAATAAAAGAAACCGCTGAGAATCTTATGGCTAATGATGAAGGTACTAGTCGTATAATGAACTCGATAGATGCGGCTAAAACTGGTTTTAAAAATACTATTGAGGATATAAAAAGTGGTAAAATATATAATGAAGATAGAGCTGGAGATTTCGGTGGTTTTGACGACGAATTCTCTCTTGATGATGACTTTGGTTTTGACGACGGAGACTCCTTCGATGATGATGGCGAACCTAGTCCAAGAGCTGTTATAATTAATAAGAGAGATCGTTATGATGTTAATAATCCATTGGTTAAAGCTTTAGAGTTTAGTTCTGAATCATACGTTCAGAGCACAAGAGCTATTACTGAGAGTAGTAGAATTAATACCGCTGCGTCAATAACATCTTTTAGTAAAGGCTTTGAAGATGTAACCGGTGGTTTATATCTTATTAATGAAAGTATTAATAAGATCGTTGATTTCAATAATTCTCAAATGAATTCATATATCGAAGATTCTGCTCGTTTCTATGAAAAGGGAATGAAGATATTTGATAATATGCTTGAAGAACGAGAAAGGGCTTCCCGGAGTCAGAGTACTAGGGAATCCTATAATTCCGATATGTTCAGAGATGGACTAAACATGGAAGCCTATACAAAACATGTTGGAAAACAATTTAATACATATCTCGATTCAACACCCCTTGGGATGTTATTACCATTCCTCGAAAACAGAGATATGGTTATGTCAATGGCCAGTAATCCATTGGCGGGATTTACAAAAGGAATTGTAAGAGGAGTGATCGGAAGAAATCTTCTCGGTTCATTGAACAATTTTGATACTGGAATCGGAGCTCTGATTCCTGCAATATTTAATAAAATAGGTAGTATGAAAGATAGTACGAATCCGATATTGAATTTCCTCGGAGAAGTATTTGGTACTAACTCTAAAGGAAAACAATTTGAGGATTTATCGGGATATGAAAAAGGAAAGGTAGATTTTGATGGATATACAAAGAAATCTATTACTACTGTTATCCCTACTTATTTGAGAAAGATTCTTGCGGCTATAACAGATAGACCCGAAATGGGCTATGATTATAAAAAGGGATTATTTGTTGATGTAGCAAAAGCAGAGAAAAAACTCAAAGAAGATCTAAATCAAAATATTACATTTGCTCAATATGAAGCAATAAATAATATAAATAAAAGAGTCCAAGATATGGAAATGAGTAGTGAAGAAGAAAAGCGATTCAGAGAACAAGTTGAACGTTTCATATTCAGCGTTGCTCAAACTGAAAGTGTCCCTAATTTATATAAGAGAGTAAATAAAGAAAACAAAGAGGTCGATGACCTTGCTGAAATTTATAGTTTTGATTCTGATGAAGATCTCGAAAGACTCAGAAGCATTCTTATAGATTTAAAAAGAGAAAATCCCCATATACTGGGAAAGATGTTTGGTATTGATAATCTCAAAGCCAGACAGGAATTATTTGATGCAACCGATTCCTCTTTCGGTAAGGATCTCGAGGGAAATCTCGATATGATTTACGCATGGAAGGATAATATCAAATCTAAAGGTTTGACCGGTTCATTAAATAGTCCTATATCATTTTTAAGCGATATTAAACAGATTTTAATCGATGGTATTATTGTATATCCATCAACCGATAATATTCCTGATAGTATTAAATCAAGAATTACTATACCAGAGCCCAACGATACTTCTGATTATGATGCCCCATTCGGAGGACTCAATTTATCTGCTAGAGAAAAACCAGAATTTGCATATCGGGGTATGGATTCTGCCACTGTAGATATAATGAAAAAATTAGAAGAGCAATATCCAACTATGGATAAGAATGATCTTCGCAAGAAAGCATTTCAACAGGCTAAATTGGATGACGGTGATTTAACTATCTTTGATAAGATGGGTGAATTTGTTGTTGGAAAATTACCTAAATCGGTTCAGGAGTGGTTAAGAAAACCTGCCGGATTTGTTGATAGCTCTCTCAATAAAGTTACTGATTTTATGTATTCTCTTGTATTTGGTGATGGTGAAAATCAACCAGGTATAATTGATAAAGTTACAAATAGTCTAAAAATACATTTTACTAATTTTAAAGTATTTATGGAAACTAAAGTTCTTACTCCCATTCATGACAAATTGTTTGGTGAAGAAGGACTATTTACTAAAATACAACAAAGTTCAAGATGGACCGAAATCAAAGAATATCTCTTTGGTGCTAAGGGCTCTGATAATAAATTCTCCGGTGGGTTATTTTCAAATGCTCGAAATGAGTTTACTAAAAACCTTGAATGGGTTAAGTATCAATTCACTGGAGTTCCACCAGAGGGAAGCAATTTCGACGATAAACGTGAAACTTCTATACTCGGAGAAATGAAAAAGGGTATTGGAAAATTTAAAGATGTTATTGGTGAGTATATACTGGGTAAATCCTATAAGAGCGTAGATGAAGAAGGAAACCGAGTAGGATTCACTAAATCTATACTATCTCAAGTACAAAATGGTTTTCAAAACTTCTTAGATGTATTTTTTGGTCCTAAGATATTAAATACTGAAGATGGAGATTTTGAGAATAAAAGATATGTTGATGTAAATGCTATGTTGGCTAAAATGAAAGAAAGAGCGCCCAAAGGAATAGCTGATGGTATTCTCTTAGGTGGCGTTGGTTCTTTAGCTGGCATGGGGTTGTTGGGTACTTTAATCGGAGGCCCCATTGGAGGGGCCACTATTGGATTTGGTTTAGGTTTGCTTAAACAATCTGATAGATTTTTGAATTTCATGTTTGGTGATAAAGATGAAGATGGAAAAAGAGTTGGTGGAGTAATTGGCTCTAAAGCCATAGATTTTTTCACTAAAAATAAAACTGCTATTATTGGTGGTGCAGCAGTTGGAGCTGCAAAGCAAATGTTTCTTGGTAGCGCTTTACCCGGAATGGGCTTAGCTACTGCATTACTTGGGGGTCCACTTGCTGGTGCTATGTTGGGTGCTGGTATTGGATTAGTAACTAAGAGTGAAACGTTTAAAGATATGATGTTTGGTAAAGAAATAGACGGAAAAAGAGTTGGGGGAATATTATCGAAGTTCAAGAATATTCTTCCGAGCTCAGATTCCAATCTAAAAGGAAACACGATAGCTGGTGCTTTAGGCGGAGCCGGTTTAGCTACAGTTATTGGTAAAATGGGTATATTGGGTGGATTCGGATTAGTGGGTCCATTGGGTGGAGCTTTAATCGGAGCCGCTTCAGGAATTGCCCTCTCTTCTAATAAATGGAGAGATTTAGTATTTGGTAAAATGGATGAGAAGTCTGGTTTAAGACATGGTGGTTGGACTGAAAAACTTGGCAATTTTGCTAAGGAAGAAGTCTTTACTCCTTTTTCCCATTTTATGCAGAGAACTAGTATTAGAATGATGAATCTTTTTGAAAAATCTATAAAGATACCTCTGATGACAGCAATTGCTCCTATAACAGAAGGAATTCTTTCAGTTGGTAGAGGTATATCAAGAAAGATAACAGGATTCTTTAGCTTGTTATTTAATGAAGAAATGAGAACCATAAAGGATGTTGCTATTAAGGGCATAAAAACTATTGTTAGTGCTCCTTTTAAAATGATAAATATTATAACTAAACCATTTCAAAATTTACTTAAATGGGGATTTAATAAATTAGGACGAGGAATAGAAGCCTTGACTTTTGGAGTTCTTTCTATGCCTGTTAGATTAGCGGGCGGTGCCATGAACATTGGTGCTCGTTTATTGGGAAGAAAAACAAAAAATGAAAATTATAAAGACCAGAAACAAGAATTGGCTCTCAAACAAGGAGATGCTTTATTTGGTCGTGGTGAATATCAAGATTCTAGTATATGGGATAGAATTAAGGGAGTAGTTGAAAATAGAACTTTCTTTACAAATAAAATTCAAAAAGAAAATTCCCTCATATATCAAAATTATCTTGATAAGAGAAAAGAATTACTTGCTGAGTTTAAAGAAAATAGAGCCCGTAGATGGGATGAATATAAGGCTAGAGAAGCTAGTGATAATGCTCGCAGAGAAGTTATGCGAAAACAAGGATATACTCTCTCTGATGATGAATTTAGAGAAAGATCAAAAAAACTTAGAGGTAGAAGTATTGAAGACTTAACATTGGAACAGTCTATGAATATTGAGACCACTAATAAGATTCTATCAGATACTCAGACTACACTAAAAGATCTCATAGTAAATAATAGTATGAGGGTTATTTTTGGTGATAAAAAACGTAAAGACGACGACAACGATCAGACTGAAAATACTAATGACGTATTGACGAAAAAACCGAAACGACTTCTTGCCAGAGTTAAGGATGCAGTTGGAGATATCGCTCAAGGTCAAAATGTTAAAATTCCAGATGAGAATAAAACTACAGTTAAAAATAGAGGATTTTTTAATATTCCGCTATTGTCTAATATTACATCGAAACTTCCCTTTGGTAAAACTACCAAGGAATTAAAGGATGAAGAGGAAGCTAAAAAAGACCAAAAGCGTGGCAATATAGTATTCGACGCTTTTAATAAATTAAGAGATACGTTACCTCATATGAAGGAACATTCTCAGACATGGATGAAAACAATAGGTAAATTTGCATTAAAGGCCGCTGGTTTTGGTGCAGCTTTATTTGTTGGTATACCTCTTTTATTTAAATTAGCACAGAAATTACCAGATTGGATTAAAGCCATACCTGGAAAAATATTTGATATTGGTAAAAGTATATTTACCTGGGTTGGTGAAACTGCCATTCCTTGGGTTACAGAAAAATTCTTTCCTAATTTATTGACTTGGTGGAAAGACGATCTATGGCCATGGGTAACAGACCAAGCGTTCCCATGGCTCACAACAGCTCTATCAAATGGATTTGATGCTGCTGTAAAGGGTATAGAGAATTTCGTTAGTGAAATTCCCCGTTGGTGGAAAGAAGATGCTATCCCGTGGTTACAGGGAACATTTATTCCTAAACTTGGTGAAGGATTATATTATGCATTTTATGGATCTACCAATAGTAATGCTAATAGAGAAGCAAACGAAGAATATAAAATCCTTGAACTTGAGGCCAAGTTAAAAAATACAACTGATGATATTGAAAGAGAAAACATTAAGAATCAAATAGTTGGTATTAGAAGCGGAATGCTTGTTGATAGTGGTAAACGACTGAATGAAAGTCAAGAAGCTTATCTTGAAAGAATAGCTGAAACTGAACGCCTAAAAGAAGAGAAACTTGCTCGGTTAATATATAAACACGGCGATAATGGTTTGACTGAAGAAGAAATAGCTGCATCGGTTGCTAAAACAAAAAAACTTCGAGAGATATCGGGCACTATACCCGAGATGACATCAGAATCACATTATTTCGATGATAATTTTAGTTTCGATGTAAATGGGAGATTAAAAATATCTACGGGTGGCTATAATTATCGATATGCTACACTTGATGAAATTGAAAAAGCCTATACTGATGGAAAAATTGGTAAAAGTATATATGATCAAGCTATAAGCTCTTCTGAATCGGCTACTCCCAGACCTTTTGCTATTGCCCAACAAGAAGAAAATGATAGAATATTTTTAACCAAAGTTTCCGATGTATTAAAGAATATTGGAAACATTTTAACCATGGGTTCTAATACAGTCACATCGGATGTAGAGACCAATGCTGGTTATTTTAATCCTGGTATGGGCGGCGATGATGACGAAATAGATTATAAAGATAAATATCTATACGATACTGGAAATATTTTAAATAAATTTGGAAGTGGTACAAATTACTTAAAATATAATGAAGATTCTCAGGCTAGAGATTTCTTTACTAACCATTTAAATTCTATGGTATCGAGTGAATACGGATCTCGAAGAAATCCAACCGATCCTTCAAAGGGTTATGAGTGGCATACTGGTATTGACTTTAGTACCAATAAACAGACTCCTCAGATTAATTCCCCTATATCGGGAACGGTTATAAAAAATGCTTCGAGTAGTGATGGATTCGGTAACCAATTAATGATTAAAGATAAAGCCGGTCTATATCATGTATTTGGTCATATGAAAAATAAGAGTCCTTTAACCGAAGGACAGGCTGTTAGTGTTGGAACCAGAATTGGTAATGTTGGTAGCACGGGTAGAAGTACTGGTGAACATCTACATTACGAAGTGAGACAAAATCCTCAATTTGGTTCCGATATCAATCCAAACTTAATTGATTATAAGGCTCTAAATAATGGTAAATATCCAGAGATTGGAGCATCTAATGTCGGTTTATTATCTGATAATCCGAGTGGAGATTTAGAAGTTACAGGTGAAGAGAAGACTAAGGAAAAGAAATCGTTCTTCACCATTCTTGCAAATCTCTTTAGTAAAGTAAATAAAGCAGTAATGAAACGTTTAGGGTTTGGTGATGTCGAAGGAGACGAACTCGATCCTCAATCTGTTATTGCCAAGGTAGACGGTAAAACTGTTCCTGTTTCTGTTGGTACTGATCCAACTGCAACAGATTATGGTTATTCTGTCGAAAATGTTAATACTGGGGCTGATGAGCTTACTGAATATGCTAGGAACTGGAGAGGTCCTAAATATCCGGCTATGGCCAATAAACAGCTCGATAAATATCCGGTTTCGGATAAAGATAAAAATAAATTGGAAAAGATACTTTCCAACGTCAATACAAGTGTTTATAAAGATAATGTAGACACTATTATCAATACTGGTAAAAAGCATTCAGTATATCCTGGTTATATATTAGCACATGCTGCTACTGAAAGTGGTTGGGACGCTGAATCGACAATAGCCAAGAAAAAAGGAAATCTTTTTGGTATTGAAGCTTATAATAATAGTCCCTATGCGTCTGCTAAATCATTCCCTCTTCAATTGTCGGGAGGACTGGATTTTGGAGTTGAATGGATTAGAAAGAATTATTTTAATAAAGGACAAAATACGCTATATAAGATGCTGGATCGTCCTGGTCATAACTATGCGGTTACTGATGCTGGGCTTCCGAATTATAAATGGCTAGATACTATATCTGGTATAATGAATATGGGTGAAGGTGGACTAAATCTTGAAGATGCTCTTAAGGAAGCTAAACAAGGTATAGGAACTCCTGAATCCGAAGTTAAAAGACTTAGAAAAGAAACCGAAGAAATAGATAAACCTGTATCGAGATCAGTACGCGATATTCATTCTCCTATGGGAATGGGCGGAGCCGAAATCATTTCTCGATCGACCACTACAATAGATACTCAATTACTCAAAGATATGATTGAACAACTTAAATTGATTAATAAGAATACCGAGAGTACGGCTTCTGAAACCGGTAAACTTAATAAGAAAGATTGGAAGGTCGATATATCTAAGGGTGATACTAATAACACGGTTGTTAATAAAACCGAAAATAATAATAATATAACTCCTAGAGAGGCTGTATATAATAAACAGAAAGAAAGACAAGCTACTAATGAATATCGTCGCAATAGAAAGATTGCAGTTGGTAGAATATCATAAAATGAATAAAGCAGGAATAGTTACGGCTATTCCTGCTTTATTTTTACCCAAATTAACAATAACTTAATATTAGAATAAAGTTGGTGATTAAATATGGCTAGTGGCATCCAGCCTGATATTAGGACAAATGTTGCCTTTGATACCGATAGATCATATATAAATAAGTCTATGCAAACTGTTAAAAATAATATAGGGATTTACCAGAATCAAAATTCAAAAACCCTATCAACGACAGTTTATACAAAATTTAATAGATTTAAATATGCTATAGCCGATTTGGAACTAAGTCGGTCTTTTTCTCATGTGTTTTTCACAAGACCTGATTTGAATATTCTTGATAAAAGTGGTTCAAAGTGGACACTTAATTCAAATACAACAAATGACCCGTTCTTTAATTATGTCCATAGAACTTCAAATGTTGTATTACCATCATTGACCTCTAGTTTTAGTGGTTCTCATGATTTCATTCCCATGTTGAGCAACACCATTAAATCATTTGAAGTATCTGATGAATATATTGATACAAATGATTACGGTGAAACGTTTACTGGATATAAAATGAAATATGGTAGAAATGATATTAAATCTAAAACTGCTGGAAATTTTAGTATAAGCTATAGAGACGACAAAGATCTCAATGTTTATAAGCTTCATAAAGCATGGGTTGACTATATCTCAAAAGTATATAGAGGAGAATTTACTCCTGATAGATTATATATAGAGAATAGAATTTTAGACTATGCTGTTGGTTGTTATTATATAATAACCGGTGAAGATGGCGAGACAGTTTTATTTTGGTCAAAATATTATGGTGTATTTCCGACAAGCACATCATCGAATATTCACTCATGGAGTGCAAACAACCTGAATAAGAATCAGGATCTAAATATAAGCTATGACTATTCCTTTAAGGATGATTTGAATCCTCTTGCTATCGCTGAATTTAATATCAATGCAAAAGTCAGTAATGGTTCTGCAAGTTATTATAAAACTTTTGATAGAACTAATAAAGTGGCAGGCGAAGGATTGGTGGGTGCTCCGTTTATTGAAACTGTGCGGAGTGGAAATGAATATATTTTTAAATTAAGATTTAAAAAATAAAGGAGGTTGATTAATGATGGCTACAAAAAACTATACCAGTATTTATAATGTCAAAGACATGGCGTTAAATACAATAATGCCTAAGTATTTTGATGTCAATAAAGTGAATACTCTAAATAGTGGTCTTCTTGGTTTTATAACCGAGATGATTGGGTCGGTCACTGAAGACTCATTTAACACTATATCAGCGTATATAGGAGAAAGATTTCCATCTACTGCTGTATTACCCGAAACTATTTATAACTATTTAAATATATACCAATATAATGATATATTAGCTAAACCGTCTGAAGTGGAGATGTTTCTATTTGTTCCTGAAGATTTTATTTTATCCAAGGCTACTGCTAGTGGTGCGAATATTTCATTTACACTAGATCAAAATACTATTATAGATATAGAGGGCAAATATTTCATGTTAGACTATGATATAGTCTTTACAATGAAAAAATATAAATCCTCATATATTTATACAATTAAATACGACTTCTCTTTTCAAAATGATTTAAGCAAATTAAATAATCCATATATAAAAAATAAAGTGGTTAAAATTGCTAACTCGAATTATATAGCATTAAACATAAGAGTTCATCAGGTCAGTAAAACTGTTGAAACTTTTAATATAACAACAAATGATAAGATTAATATTCCATCATTTAATATAAACCATACAAATCAATTGGCAAACTTTGAGGTTTTCTATAAAGCGCCAAAGGATTCTGAATATACCCAGCTTAAGAAATATCCAAGTACGAGTAGTGTTCCAACATCTGTGAAATTTTGTTATTATGAAATCATCGATACCGATGAATTTAAAATATCGTTCGCGAGAGATATAAAGCATTTCACTCCCGAATTCAACTCGGAAATAGAAGTTCATATTTATACCACCACAGGAACAGAAGGAAACTTTACATATAGTGGTGATGAAATAAATGTTATTACGACTTCCGAGAAATACCCTAGTAATGAGGGTCTTATAATGTTTGGCGATGTTATCAGCGATGCTGTTTCAGGAAGAGATGTTTTAACTTTTGATGAAATGAAAGAAATTGTTATTGCAAAAATGACAACGGTGGATTCATTAACGACAGAAACAGATCTACAGTTGCATTTTAACTCATTGGATATTTCAACCGATGTTGATATTTTATTTATAAAGAAACGAGATGATGTTTTTGAACGTCTATTCTCATCTTTTATTCTTATGAAAAAAGCCGATGGTGATTTTTATAAGACCAATACATGTTTCTTAGAAACTAAACCAGGTTCATTAGATGATGGAGGAGACTTTGATTATATTTATGACCAGAGCTCTCTATCTATTATTAAACCGGGAAGAATATTTGTATTTAAAAACAATAGCATCGATACTCTGGTCCCGACTCAATATAGAATTGGAGATGCGGGTATCCCAACTAGTCCTTTTAAATACACTAATCCGTTTCTAATTACTCTTAAGAGTGATCCAACAATAGTTGGTTATTATCTAAATTCAGTAGATAGTAAATATTCTTTGTCTTTTAATTATTTAAATGACGAATCTATATATCAATTTATAGTTACTAAGCTATCAGTATATCGAAATGCTATGACCGGAGGAAATAAATATACCCTCAATCTTGAAGCATTTCCATCTGCTGAACTCGATGTAGCAATTTCTGAATATGATGATAATAATAACTTTATAGATCATAATATATTTAAGATAATTGGTATAATCGAATATAATGGAGAAAATATAGCATATTTCAATTTCAGATTAACTGGAATGGATGCTGCCAATAACACATATAACTTTACAGCCGAATTGGAGACCAATGATTATATCAATGGAGCATTCTTCAATTTAACCAATGTGAGAGACTTACAAACTAATGAGGTTATCGAGAAGCCTATTCCGATGACTGGGTGTAAGATTTCTCTTCTCACTTTTTATAAATATACCACCGAAGATAATATTCCTCATGAATATGGTGGATTATATGATGAAAATGAAAATGAACAAATGAGTGAGTTCACACTTACCAATATATACAATAATGAGGACAGTCTCATTACCTTTATTCAACCCTATAATTTAATTCGCTCATATTCAACCAATGCGATTGATACTTCTCAGAATCCTTATAATATAATTTCTTCGGTTCCTTTCGTTGGTTCAGACGATTTTAAAACGTCGGAAATTATGTTTAAATTTATAAATCTTATGGGAACTCAATATGCAAGTATCTTGAATATAGTTCAGAATATTACCAATAACTATTCTATTGATTTAAAGTTCTATAATACCTATGGTAGATCAAGAATGTTTACTGTTGGTGAAGAACAAGATAAATTGGATAAAGTTAATATTTCGATATATTTTAAAGTATCACCGATTATTAATACAGACTCTGATTTATTGGTTAGAGATCTAAAGATCTTTATTAAATCCTTTATCGAGGATATAAACGATAATGGATATAACTCTCTTTATATTTCTAATCTAATTCAAGAGATTGAAAATACATTTGAGCAAGTTAAATATCTTAAGTTCCAGAAGATCAATGACTACTCTTCCGATGTTCAGGTTATTGATAATTTGAGTTCATCGTTTAGCAATCTAACATCCAGCGAAAGAAGAAACTATGTACCTGAGTTTTTAACTATAGGAGAAAAAGATATTCGTATCGATCTGATATAAGTTAAAAACAGTATAATAATTTAAACAAAGAAAGGATGGTTTAATAATGTTTGACAACAAAGCTGTTGAGCCATATAAGCGTGGAATAAAAATAGCAGCTAAAAGAGACAGCTCTTTTTTAACTTGCAACTTCTTTACGAAGATTGATAATGCTCGTGAACAGGAGATTGTCCAGGAATCTATCAATAGTAAAATCAAACAGGATAGTCGTACCGTTTTGAATGAGATGGCTGTCCAGAAACAAATCGATAAAACCTCTGCTTATAAAAAGTTGAGTGAAGCAACTACGGCTTGTAAGCTCAATTGTTTTAAGGGTCTTGTATACGAAGCCTATATGGAATCTCTTTATCTTGATGAAGATTTCAAAGACAAGTATAGGGATAATCTATTTGAGATGGTTAGTCATTTCGTTGATGAAAATGGTGGATATTCTATTCTTGAAAATGCATATGCGAGAAATAAGACTAACCCGATGCTTCATACGATGAAAACTATCATTGAAAATGCGGCTAAAGATTTGGCCGATGACAACTGCAAAGCCATTAAGAATGATCAGAACCCTGCTCATATTTCGTTTGAGCTTGGCGATGATGCTATCAAAGATTTCAACGAGGGTAAAAAAGATATAGATATTGACTATATCGCTGATACCGTTAAGGAAAAAGTTAAAAATACTATTATGAGCGAACAGAAAGAATCCGAAGAGAGAGAAGAGCTTATTAATGAGTTGGAGACCGATGAGGCTGCAATGGAAGCTTATAATCTCCGTAAGATTGCTCTGAGAAGCAAATATGGTATTGTGAAGGAAAACAGAGATACCTTGTTCAGAGCCATTATGAAACATACTTATCAGACCGTTATTAAAGAGTCGGTTGATTTCGGTTTTATGAATAATGATAAAGATATGTATGATTCTGGAGTTGGAATGGACATTGAGGATCTGAATAAATTCAGCACCTATGACCAGATTAAAAAAGAAGGAGATATCGAGTATCAGGATCAAAGTGCTACCATTAATATGGATGAAGTTCTGGCTGAATCTATAGCATTGTATACGTTGTATGAGACGTTTAATACAATGAACTTGATTAAAATGGATAATCGATATGTTACTGAACTGATTAAATCGTTGAAATAAAAACGGTTAAAATAGAGAGTATACCTAATATAGGTATACTCTCTTTATTTTGTTATAGTTCCATAAATTTAGGACCATCGTACCATCCTGGTGAATTATATTGTGCGCTTTGATTTTCTGGCGCTGCTTTCTTTAGATATAAAACCGTTACCGGATTAATAGTCGTATCACTGGTTCTCGATGCAGGTAACAATCCATAAGAATCTTTTGTTATAGTTGGAGTCGAGTTCCAAGTTGCAACATTTTTATCAACTTCTAAATGGAGATGAGCACCGGTGGAATATCCGCCAGTATTACCATAATAACCAATCAATGTATCTGTATTGACGAGTGATCCAACATCGACGTTAATTGATGCGAGATGATAATAGCGATGAATTAAATCTCCATTACCTTCGACATTAGCATATTTGATAGCTAACCATTTACCAACAGTACATTTAGGGTTGTTGTTTAATCCTACCACAACACCATAACCACTTCCATAGAGATAAGTGTTACCAGCAAACGATAAAAGGTCAACCCCAAAATGCCCACCTTGAGCAAAACTACCAAGAGTTTTATAATTTGGACATTGCTGATATGTTGACACTGGAAATTTATTGGGATTGTGATAACCACAATTTATTTTAACAGCATTGATAGGCCAAATTAATTTTTGGGTCATAATATTCACCTCAAATTCTATTAAAAGAAATTATAACAGATTCTTTAGTCTCCGTTACTTGAATATATTTCATGTATTTATCATCATATTCAAAGCACATATTTATCATCTTTTTGATATAATCAACATTGGCATTGGGATTGTTTTTCTTTACAATGTTAATACCATTGACTTCACCAAAAACAATAAACCCATTATCTTTGAGTTTATTTACCAGTCTATTATTTATTGTCTTTACAACGGATACAAATTCTGTTAAATAAGAATGAGTCCGCCTATTATTGTCTTTATTAGATACTATTTGTTCCACTTGAAAACTCATAGTATAAAGTACCTCCTTTATGATTATTTATCTAAATGTATGAATTTATATAGATTTTTATAATACATCCACAAACGGTTTATTTTTTAAATCTTGGTACTGTTTCCACGATTCAATAATTCGTTTAGTATATTTACTATTAAATTTAGTATCATACTCCAACGTTATTTCAATTCTTGGTTTAAAAGAAAATCTCTTATGAGTAAAAGAATCAGTTATTAAACCATCATCCAATAATAATCCAGATTGAATCATATCCGAATATGTCTTGGCAAGATTATCCCAGTCTGGTCTTGATGGTGGATTAATGAGTCCTAATTCCGCCAAGATCTTTTCCTCTTTGGACATATTTTGCGATATTGCTTTATATGTAGTACAATGAAAATGGGTTGGAGTTATTATCGGATCTTTAAAATGAATATCATCTAAGAATTCTTTAAAGAGTTCGAAGTTTTCTTTAGAGTGTGGTACAAATACAGTAAATCGAGTGACTCGTGGTCTCGCTGTTGCTTGTGGTTCTAAATAAATAATGAATGATATACGCTCTTTTTTTAAAGAGCGTATATCGATTATCTGGGATACTATTTTTTCCATATTCTTTTTGCTTAGTTTAAGCTCATCGCATATATAGATAAATCTTTCGATCATATCTTTTGGGATTAAGCCATATTTATCTTTATAATCCTTTACTCTATTTTTATTACTCATAACCATCCTCCAAGGAATCGTTCTGTAAATGTTTGAATATCATCTTTAACGCTATCTACTAAGTTAGTAGGGACATCTATCGGAACGTTCAACATCGTTCTCATTAGTGAATCCCAACGGGTTTTAATATTAGCGTCGGTTAAATTTAAACCACAGGTCGTTCCTAAGAATTGCATGAGCTCGATATTATTATAAAACATTCCTGGATTGGAAGCATTGCTCATTTGTAATTGACTAAACAAGTCTTTTATACTCATGGATATTCTAACCTCTGTTGGGAATCCATAAACAGAACGAGCACCATCTCCGCCTTTTTCAATACTGATAGAATCGACAATGCCGTTTTCACATGAAAACCATCCTTTAGAAAATCCTCTAACTAAGAATGGACTAGAATAAGTATTACCAGATGTCTGTCTCGGTAATGAGAATGCAAGAGCATGAAGCATCGGTACTATTACGTTAAGATAAACGCTATAAGGATCTCCATATGGTGATATCAATGTCAAATTTACTGTATATGATTTTGAGAAACTGGAATCGTTCCAAATCTCAGGGAAATTAATATTAGAACCCATTACTATATGAGAAGTTGTTCCGAGTAAACGTTTTGCAAAACCGGGAGTGCTTGATAATTGAGAGAAATCATCCAAAGCTTCAGATGTAGCTCCTTGTATTTCTTCAACAAGTTCTGTTCCAAACGTTGTTCCTAAGAAGGCAGCTTCTCTTGATAATTGAGAACCTTTCGATATTAAACCCTCGAACATGGAGTTGGTCGTGGAGTTACTGGCTGATTCACTCATAGAAGAATTTGAATCAGCAAAGAATTCCACATACCGGTATTTACCAGTTGCATCATTTAATCCTTGTTCAACAGTGTCCCATATACCATAATTTTGATATTTAACAAAATCCTGTCGGAATTTATAATTCTTCCAGTTAAACTTCTTAAAGGGCACAGTACTACCAGGAGCAGTTTCATCCTCTATTCCGAGATAATATGCACATAAACGACATAAGAAGTTTACATATGTCATGTATGTATTATAGTCGGTTTGGAAATCAAAATATCGAGTATCGCCCTTTTTAAGAGTTGATATGATTTCTTTAAATGCTGTTTTTTCAACGCCGCTGACAGATCCACCCATTAAAGCTTCTAAACTTTTTCTCTGAGAATCTGATGTCGACGGAAGATAGAAAGGTTTTCCCGGCATCAGTGATACAATAGGAGCTTCTCCTATAATATACTGAGCATAAGTACGACCTATTTTATCATTTGAACCAAGAGATCTATAATCGGTTGATGGAAGAAATTGAAATGGGCTTCCATAAAGTTTAGTAGTACCTAGAACGATATCACTATTCTTTCTGGAATTTGCCAATAACATATTATACATATCGGCATCTATTTCTGCACTAACCTGTTTCTCTTCATATTCTTCATACCCGGTTACGGGGTTAGGTTCGGGAACAATTGGGGGTTCTTCTGTTTTACTTATCATTTTTGCATATGTTGTTCCACCGCTTGTTATAACGGTAACCCACATTCCACTTGTCATGTGAGCTCGAGTTGCTCCATCGTATGTTTTTAATTCGGTAACATCAAACTCATCGTTCGTATAAACAAGACCGCAAGTTTTATCATTGACACTACCAAATTTATTCCACGCTGTTGTGGTCCATATAGAGACACAAACTACTTTATATCTCATCATAGTTTATCTCGCCTCCTTTTACAATTAGCTTTAATTAATTGTTGAAATACCTTTTAAAAATAAATATATATTATTAGCGTGAGACAATGTATAATTTGTTTCACATGACGTGTAAAAGAAAGGAATTATAAAATAACGGACTTCGAAATACAGTGATAGTTTATTATTTGAAAATAAACTATAACATAATATTTTAGAAGGAGTCGAGTTATTTATGATTACTACGATTTTACAGGAATTCCTTGAGGGAATTACCAAGGAAGACAGAGAAAAGTGTAGAAGAAATAAACGTATTCCGGGATATATCTGTAGATATGCCCCTATAGAAGAATATACTGGGGAGGAGGATAAAAATGAGAATAAGAAGCATAAGCGATAACCTAGGTTATATAGCAGACATCTTAACCAGAAAAGGAAATATCCACAACTTACTCAATGAGTGTAACCAGTATGCTGTAACATTGGTATTTGAGGATATAAACAGATTTCAATCCATGTTATTATGTGAATTGAAGTATTCTTATACTCAACAATCCCAGCGCTATGTATCAGCAAATAAAGAAGCTTCAGATATGCATCCTCTGGAAAAGCGGATGTATGATCTGTATCATGAAATGACTGAACTTAGTGAAACCTACTCGGGAACGGGTAGACCAAAAAAGACCGATTTTAAATATGGTATCCCATATGAGGATGCTCGATATATTTTACCCATTGCATCTAACACTAATTTGATAATGACGTTTGACGGTGGTAAATTCTTCGAGCTTTTGAATCTCATGTTTTCATCTGAGTATTCGTTTGTTTTTGGAAATGATTTTCATAATGAGCTTTACTCAATATCTGAAGACATGGGAACCATTCTTCAAATATATGCCCTAAACCAGCATATATTTGAACACAATATAGATACCATGTCCTTTATGAGTGTAAAGGACAACGAAGATTATATGCTTCCGAATCAGAAAGTCAGCTTTGCTGCTGCTATATCTGGTTCGAAATCGTTTAATTATGATATACCAAAGGATTCTCCGATAGCACAGAGAGTAATCGATTATGGTCATGTCTCTATAGTCGAACACGTTGAGTATTCTTTCGAGATTCTACTCTCACTCTGTTGTTATCACCAGCTTATTAGGCATAGACATCTTAAAATCTTTAGGCAGCCATTAACATCGGTCAATGACTTCAAATATTATATTCCCGAGTCAATTCGAATCAATGAAGAATATAATAAGAAGTATTCCGATTTAATGAATGAAATATCTGACTATCTGACTCGTAAATCATTTCCTGATTTAACTATGATCCCGAATGGATTTACGATCAAAGCAAGAATTGTTGCCAACCCTAGAGGTCTTTCGAATTTCTTTAAACTTAGACTCTGTAACAACGCTCAGACCGAAATCCGGGAGCTTGCATTATATATGCTGGCACACATTCCCGCTGAAGAGAGATTCCTGTTTGGAAATTTTAAACCTGATTGTTGTTATGACGGGTGCAAAGAAAAAGGCCTAAGCTGTGGGAATCCCCTTAAAGGAAAAATATAATTATCTAAATAAGAGTAAGTGAGTAACATCACTTACTCTTATTTTTTTGTCTTTTCGTTAGAGTTTATCTAGTTCTCAAAACATAATTATAAATATAATAAAGAAAGGGTGAATTATTTTGGGTGTTTTCGCAGATGTTGTGAGTATGGCTAAAGACGTTGCAAACGATAATGAGTTAGTTAGTTTGTTTAAACGTAATAAAAGCCGCTCGATAACCCAAATGGCTAAAGAGGCTACACTCCAATTTCCTGTGATTATTTCACGTTCTATAGATTTGGAAACTGCACAAATAGTTACTAAAGCGATTGAACGAGAAATGAGCACGGTTACTCAGTTGGCGATGAATTTGAATCCTACTCAAGAATTAGGAAACGGTTCATCCATGGTCGATTATATTAAACAATTTCATCAAAATAGTGATGACCGTGACAGGTTACTTCCTGATATGGTTGATAATTTAGCCGGTAAAGTTTTTGAAAACTATACGGCTATTTATGAAAACGAAAACGTGATTATGTTTGCTGGAGAATTCTCTGGTAATACTAAAGCACTCATAGAATCAAATTCTCGAGATTTAACTTTGCAAGCAGATACTATTAACCATGTATCATTAAACGATATTGGATATAAAACTCCAAATCTCTTTAATGTTAGGGAAGCAGTAGCTGTTCCACCTAAAAAAGAAATTCGAGTTCATGATGATCTCCCTACTCAGAAACTTGTTGATAATGATGTGAAAAAAGCTAATGAGCTTATTTCCACATTGATACAAATCCGAGTCCGAGTTATCAACGAAAAAGATAAAAGTGCTGTTGGTTTTCAGGATATTTTAATTGGTGTTAAAGCCGTTATGCATCCTGTTACCTCTCTTGAAGTTATTGATAATATCCAAAGAGCTGTAATTAACTCTTCGGTATTCTTCAACTTCATTCGATGGACTACTGGTGAGATTTCTTTCTTTAAAGATTTCCTTCTTAATGTCGATGATATTAAGAGCGACGTCGCTGATAGAAGTCTCGGTCGTTCAAATTGGTGGATTGCTCTTAAACGGCGTAAAGCTGTTAAGAATGCGATGAAACTCGTTAATCCCAGTAAGGCAATTCTTCCGAATGCTACTATTGTAGTAGGAATGGAAGAGGTCAATATCCTTAAGGAACAATACGGGATTAACTTAATGGATGAAAGGGTCATATATAAAATTATGAATTCCTTCTTCCTCTTAGGATTCGTTGTTGTTGACGATTTCACTAAAATGGCTCACTTCTTATTCGATGGCAACAATTCTTTCCAGACTACTTCTTTTTCTGGTCTTGAACGTGAAAACGGTAGAGACGAGAAGAAATTTAAAGATATGCTAAAGATGTTAAACCGTAGCTATTAATAAGGAAAGGAGGAAACCAAAATGAGTGGAACGTCATATGCTTTAAGGCTAGTTTTGGAAAATGCTACATATAAAGAGAAACAAAAAATCTATTGTATGGAGCAAGCCGAACTTGAAAATATCGATAATGCTATGATGAAAACTCTATATGATTCTATTCTTAAAAAGAGTCGTATAGATTTTGAAAATATACCTAACTCGAAGGGTGATATAACCGCCTATTCGGGATATGGACCAATGATGTCTACCCTCGATATTATCAAACGATTATTGTCAGTATCATCTGTCAGTTCGTCTGAGATTATGGAAGTAGAAAATTGTATCATTAATTTAAAAAACATGAAGCCCGTTTTCGAACGCGGTTTCAAAATGAACAATAGCTTTGTTCAGCTATTGTACTGCTCTATGGTAGCTTCTTGTATAGAATCTACATCATTGCTTTCAAGTGCATACATTGACTTTGTTAAATTTCCCATTAATGGGTCTTTTAAACTTAAGATTGCAAAAGAAAATTTCTCATATGTGGCATTTGATAGTATAAAGCAATTTAATAAATCCGTGGCAAGTGGTTCGATGACCAAAGCACTTAAAGCGAGTGATATTATGGTTAAAGAATCTTTCATTGCTGTTGGTGGAATAACCGCTGCTGTAATTATTGCAGTTCTTTCGGTTATCCCGGTTCTAAGAGAACTCATTTTCTATTTTTTTTATTCTAAGATGAAGATTTCTGAATATCTCGATTATCAAAAGAATCTCATTGAGCTTAATGAAACTCGAATCGGAAAATCTTCTGATATCAAGGATAGAGAAAAAGTTATCAAGAAACAGAACGAAATGATCAAGCGTCTAGAAGGCATGTCTGACAAAATGCGAGTTAATAGTGTTATGTCGACAAAGCTCTCCAAGGATGCTATCAAGAAGGAAAACAAATCTTTTAATTTGGATTCCGTAGAATCCAACTCCAGCTCGTTTATTCTCTGAGGTAAGTTTAAATCTACAAACATAAATATAAAATTACACGAAAGGTGGAAATAATTATGAGTATCTTATTTAACTCAAATCGTGATATCGATGTTTCCGTTAACGAGGCCCTTTATACGGTCGAAAACGAAGGACTGATCCTCGCTCATGCTGAAGCCATCGAATCTACTTGTTCGCTCATGGAGTCCCTTCATGAAATGGATATGGCCGAGATCACCATGAATCGTTCTGTCGATTCGAATGGTGTTGTTCTCGAGTCCGCACAGGCCGAGTACAATGTTGTCATGGAGGCTTCCATGGCCGGCGCTTGGAAGAAGATCAAGGAAATTTTCGCTGCTATTAAAGCAAAGATTTCGGCGTTCTTCAAGAATCTCAAAACGCGTTGGAAGGCTCTTCGTGGCGATAACGAAGCTTTCCTGTCCCTGTACAAAGACAAGCTGAAGAAGCCCGCTTCGGTTCGCGCTTCTTATTTTGTTTATGATTTCAGTCCCGTTGCTGATGCTGGTAAATTCATGAGCGGTCGTAAAACTGCCTTCAGTGGATTGAAGGGTCAGAATTCGGACGTCACCAAGAAGGAAACCGCTGGTATTGAAAAATGGAAGACTGAGCAAGAGAATCTTCGAAATAAGGCTCTTGCGGGTTTTGGTTTTGATGTCAGTAACTTTAAGGCATCGATTGAAAAGAAATATCGTTCGGGAGATGCAACTGCTCGCGAAAAAACGGTTAATCTTGCCGATCAGATTGCTAATCTGAAAAATGATAGCGATGCTAAGGCCATTGAAGAGATGGAGAAAACCCTTAAAGGTTTCGTTGAAAGTGCTGAGGATGTCGTTGAGGCGCTGTCTAAAGGCAATACCACCGAAACCAGTGCTCTCGCTTGGGCTCGTGCAGTTCTTGCTGAAACCAACGTTTGCTATAATAAAGCCACTGTAATTACGAGCGTCGGTGTTCGTATGATCGAAGAGCGTATTCGTACTGCTCGCAAGCTCATCAGCAAAGTTGCTGCCGCTTCTAAGTAAAATAATTAAGGAGGAAAAATACAATGAGTATGTTGTTTAATCGCAATACTGCAACGAATAATCCCGCAGAAACTGTTATTGTGGGTGAAGGTTATGACTCGCCGGCACTTGCATATGCCGATGCACTTGTCGAATCTTCGAATATTCTGAATGCTCTTTATATTTCCGATGTCATCATTGAATCTGCCGTTGAGGATATGGAAGATGATGAAGCGGAAGAGGTTATTGAGGCCACCTTTACTGATGTTTTCAAAAACATCAAGGCGGCTGCCGTTAAGTTCTTCACCCGTATCAAGAATATTGTCATGGGATGGGTGAAGAAGGTCAAGGATTTCTTTACTGAAGGCCGCAAGTTTGTGGGCAAATATGAGAAAGAAATCAAGAAAGCCAAAGGCGACAATTACAAGTTCAAGTCTAACTGGAATCTCAAGGATGGAATCGATGTTCCTAAGACTATTAATTATAGTCTTGCCGATCTTCGTTCCAAGACGAAGAGCGCACAGAACACCATTCTTTCTTCCAAGCCTTCTGAACTTGGTAAGAAGATGGAAGAGTATACCAAGTATTTTGATCTCGTTAAGACCAATCTGACCGAGAGAGCTTCTCTGATTGGTCGTAACCGTGATAATAAGTCTGAGGAATACACTATGAACGCTTCGATTAAAACAGCCCTTCTCACGTATGTGAGCAAAGAGGCCGACATCATCGGAGAGCTCAATAGCGTTATTGATCAGGTCGCCGAGTATCAGAAAGCGATCGAAAAGGCTTGTGACGCGGCTGTTAAGCAGACCGATAAGCCCGCCGCTCAGGAGAGTATTCGCGGAGCGTTTAAGGTTGCTTCGCGTGGTGCTACGCTTCAGTCTGAGATGCTCAATAAAACTGTTAGTGCTGTTAAGGGCCTGGCCAATGAGTCGGCTCGTCAGCTTAAGAGATTTGCGATGAAGACTGTCAAGGAATCGTATACTGGTGAAGAAGAAGATACCGGTAATTCGCGTTCTGTTCTTGAGGCTGCTTACGCAGAGCTCTAAGTTAATAATAATCAGTGAGAGTGTTTTATACACTCTCACTGATTTTATACCCTATAATACAAAGAACAACCAATTAATAAAAATAAATACGAAAGAAGGCGAATAGTATGAGTCTTTTTGGTGCAATAAACAGTTCAGTATTTGAAAATTCTATTCCCGATTCATTTGAAGCAGGTGTTATTGGTTTAACTGAATCTGTTAATAACTATTTTGATATAGTGGCTGAAACCATGAATAGTGATGTTTTGAAAGAAGCTGTTAGAGATATAAATATCGATGTATCGACATTTGTGTCTATGTATATAGATACTTATAAAAAATATGGAGATACTTTATATAGACAAATAACTAAACTTCTTGAAAATAATCAGATCCTATTGACAGAGTTCAAAACTGAGTCAAGTACCTTTGAAGGATCTTTTAAAATAAAGGGATATAATTATACAATCAATACTGGGATTCCCAATTATACCGAGTTAAGCAAACTTGAAGCATCGATGTTTATTTCTTTAAATAGTTTATTTAAAGAACCTAATGTAAATGTGTTCAATAATGCCAGCAAAGATCTTCATGAATTCTTCGATGATACAAAATCTAAGAGAAGTAAATTGAAGAATTCAATATGCCGTTCGGGTACATTACTCGAAGATGATAAATTTTTGGATTATATCTTCATGGTTCACAGAAACATGAAGAAAGATGTATCCGAAATAACTATCACAAAAAAAGAAATAGACGAAATTATCACCAGGGCCAAAGAATCTAATAAGATATTGACTATGGTAAAAAGAGATAAGACCGAATTAATTCAGCATCTTAAAAAGATGGAGGATTTATTCAGAGATGCCAAGGTTAATATTGTTGGAACAAAGGTCGTTGAAGTTGATGGTAAATTTATTTCCAACGAATCAGATGTACAACTTATACGGGATTTTTATAATAAGAATTTCCGTATAATGAGCTATATGCTTACCAACATAATGAAGGTTTATGTTGAAAAACTCCAAGCGGTAAAAGAAATGATTCAACAGGATAACTATGTTATCCAAAAAATTGGCACCATCGTGTAAATAATAAAGAGTGTATGGATTAATTTCCATACACTCTTTATTTTATAGGCTTCTTTTTAGTGTTAACATAATATTGGCAAAATATGAATCTCCCTGGTTAGAATACTCCACAGATAAGAAGGTCAATCTATAATTTCCACCATATTCAGCTTGAACTGATTGATCTTCAAATGTCATGACATATTCTTTATTAGGAGTAAATTCAGATATATCGGTTTCAGTTAAATATATATTAATAACCGTTTTATTCTCATTGATTATCATGTTATTCATTGTTTTTATATAGGGATTTTCAAAGGATTGCATCTTAACCGAATAAGTACCCGACCCTATTTGTTCAGCGTTAGATGTAACTTTTTCTCCTCCACTCATAGGATCTACTATAAGAGTATTATTACCACTAACTGCGTCATTAGTAATAGTATCTGTCAGTATATCAACACAGTTTCTTGTCACATTGACATATATGTATTCTTTTTCTGAATCAACCATAGATCCCGGAAAAGATGAATTTGGATTGGATATTTTAGTTACTGAAAATACAACCTTTTTATATTCGTTTAATCTCCACGCTGTACATTTAGCCATTTTCTGCAATAGATAAGTTCTATCATAATCAAAAAATAAAACAGAGCCTGTGGTATATAGACCATATTGTTGATCTAAATAATTTATAGCTCCGGTTAATGTATATGGCGGAAGAAGAACTTCTGATTGTAAAGCAGCGTTTGTGAGTTTACTCATCAATACGTTGCTTACTCCGCAAGTATAGAATAGATATGTGACTATATTAGTTAGCGTATCTGATGTGAATATAAGGTTATTAATCTTAGCAGCATTGCTTATATCTTTTTCTTTAAATAAATAGAAAGTATAAACGTTAGCTAGATCATTAATCTTATTATCATCATTATTAATCTCATTATCGTATTCTATTAAGGTATCATCAAGAATAGGTGTTTTCACATCTATAAACGTAGTAAATACCCCATTAATAAAATCCCTTTTATATTTATAATTGGTTAGATCGGTTTGATCGAATGAGTATCGTTGTATACGTATTTTAAATGTAACAGATTCTCTTGAATCTTGAATCATTTGATATATCTTTGGTTTAATATTCAAAGATACAGATAACAATGGAAAATGGCAGAAATCAAAGTCTTTCTCTAAACCAAAAGATTTAATTCTGTTAGTAGGAACTTCAGTAATAGCTGAACCATTAACCATTATTGTTACTGGGTCTATTATATATCTATATTGAGATAGATAGGCCATAATAAATCACCTCTTACAAAAATGTAGAACTTGGATAAAAAAATAAGGACAATATATATTATTGTCCTTATTTTAATTAGATGAATCTGCTCATAAGATGTAATACCATATTGATGTTTTCGCCTTTACGTTTATCTTCCTGACAGATTCGTTTGATGTCTTCGCGGTTGAGCTCGGTATAAATGAGCAGACGCTCAATCCAGTCTTCGAGTTCGGCATTCTTAGTAGAAAGAGAATTATTCTCGCTAGTCTTTTCGACGAGAGCCGCTCTTAATTCAGAGTTTCTAGCTTCTAATGAATTAATTTGTTTTTTGAGTCTTGCTTCTTTTTCCATAAAGTGTTTTTCAGCAGCATCGAATTTTTTCCCTTTCATCTGAAACCCTCCTACTTTCTGTCAAATGGATTTTTTCTATTTTTGAATGTGTCTATTTCGATAAGCATTAATGGGAACTTTGGAAAATAATAATCGTTTAATTCCCTCAATGATTTATTATCGAATGTATCAATAATTTGATCGTATATATAATACTTATCATTTAAAGATAGTCTGTTAAATTGAGAAACCAAATCTGTTACATCAAAATTATCCTTAACCTCATCACAATATGATTGTTGAATGAAACTCATTATCATATTGATGTGATTAGTATTCGGTGTAATGATTTGATTATCGATTGCGCCTTGTAATAATTTAAGAGTCTTTTTAATACCAAAGCGTTTGATATTAAGAATGCTTCTTGGTAAATTACCAAGGAAAGAGTATATTATAGGAATATTAGAAGGAGAGAAATCGAGTTCAGAAGAGATAATAGAGTAATCACTCTTTATCTGATTGACTATGTTATTTTTCGTTAATATGACAGCATTATTCTTTGGATTGGGTCTCAATATATAATAACCATAATTTACATATTGATACTCATATCTGTCCATAGTAACGATAAAATTGTATGATCCCTGGGATGTTCCTTCTTGTTGATGATATGAGTTCACCACCATTGGAATTAGTGCAGATTCCATAAAATCAGCCTCTATAAAATATACTCCTTCAATATATTGAAGAATTGTTTTTGCAATCGGTATTGCATTTGTTATAGTTTCAGTAACAGCAGAATATTTCAAATCTTTGGTATACATGTTGTAATACCGTATTCGATAATTCTCAAGAATATTTCTATTCTTAATATAACTCGGTATTAATGGATATTGACCATATACATATACGTTAGATTTTATTTTCCGCTTATTGAAATAATAACGATAATGGGCGGATAAATTTATTATATTGGAGGTTAGCTCCTGTACATTATCACTTAAGTTGCCACGATTAAATGTATAAAGTTCATTGTGTTTTATTTTATTAACAACGTTCTCCATATTGATAAACACATTAACTGTAGAATTTTTATTAAGTTGAATTTCATCACACTTATCAAACAATTCGTCCAGCTTACTATGTTTTATCTTATGAAGGGAAAATGGTATATCCATCATAAATGGATCACTCCCCTATAGTTATTTCATATATATAATCTTTTTTCTCTTCATCGAGAGATTGTAAAGATTTCATGATATTTTCTTTTTGAGATATGGTTTCTCTTAATAGTTCAATACTACCATATCCTCTTGATATTAACAAATCGGTCAATATATCGGCCTCATTGTCATTTAAAGTTATTCCACTCGACATACGTTCATCTTCAAGATTCATATTTCGTATATCGATTTTAGGAGGAGCATCATTCCATGATATGAATGATAGATATTTCCTCCATTTACTTTCAGCGTTATTATCCAATATTCCTATGACTTCTTTAATATCATAAGAGAATTCTTTGCTACTTTTTTTCTTAGCCATTATTAAAACCTCCCTATTAATACATACCATGTTGTTATAATCTGTATCAGATGTATGCTCTGATCGGTAATAAGATTTATTTTTAGCTTATTGGCTTTTAGATTGTCTATAAACATGTGGGTTAATATATTGAATACTAATAATAAATTATATTCAATATTTAAATTAAAGTTAATGAAATATGCTAAAGGTAGCATAATAGATAATGTCCATGATAATGAATGAACAAATAAAGCACATTTGTAATCATTCTTATATAATCTTTTGTTCTCTTGTTGTTCACTCCAAGATTTTGTGGGTAATTTATTAATTTCACCATACCACCACGATTTACATTTCATCTTGGATAAAATTCCTTGTAATATAAAATCGTCGACAATGTGACAAAATATCATTAATAATAATATAAACTCTTTCATTATTAAAACCTCCATATTAGTTTAGTTTAATATAATGTGATTATGATATTACATTATCATTTTAGGGTAAAAAAACTAGTGTGAGATGTTTTCCCACACTAGTTAAACGATTCAGATCATCCAGATGTATTACCCAGATGAAATGTTTAATAATATCACGCTGCCAAATACAATATATTTTCTAAATTTTATTTTGAAAACTATGTAAACGTGATAATATAAATAAAATAAAAATTGTTTTAAGTTACACAGTAGGCAGAGCAATTACTCCTACTCCTTTGGACATGCAGTATAGTCCCCCACTTGCAAAATATTATAGCAAGCCGACCCTCACTTAAAACGTTAATTTATTATCTCCACATCCTTTGTAATAAAGAATGTAAGATTGGCTCCTTGTGCTGGACTCGAACCAGCGACTTATGCGTTAACAGCGCATCGTTCTACCAACTGAACTAACAAGGAATGTAAAACGGCTTAACGTCGCCGTCACGGCTTATGGAGTTTTTATTATAGACAGACTCAGAATTTGCTTTACTGTCTTTGGTGGACCCGACGGGAGTTGAACCCGTGTCCGAAATAAATATTCATGTTTATTCTTTTTACGCAATAGTTGTCTTTTTGAGTATAGAGTAAAAACTCTTAACATGAAACTCTAAGCGACAACGATCTTGGTCACGTGGGACATAAAAGTTATATCCTCCACCACTTTGTTTTGCGAAAACAAAGAAAACGGTGATAATGACTATCGTTGAACCTCATACACTTACCGTCTTATCATTGGTGTGTCGTTTTGGTGAAGGGAGAAGCTACTTAAGCAGCAACCCCAACAGGTTTAAATGTATTAGCATTTAAATTTAAGGTTAATTCGTATCGTGAATCATACGTGCGAAATAAACACTTTCATTACCCCGTCGAAACCTGGCGGGCCCATATATGAATATGAACTACGCTTAATAGATAATTGTGTTTACTCCTCCTTTCTTGATATAAAATCTATGGTGGGCCTTACAGGACTTGAACCTGTAACTTACCGGTTATGAGCCGGTGGCTCTGCCAATTGAGCTAAAGGCCCACAAAAATAAATAAGATTAATTATTTGTTAGGGAGAATATTTTTGTATATTCTCCCTAAGTAGTTTTTGAGCGTTAGTGCTCAGTATGTGCGTTTTCTTTCTTGATGTAGCTTGGTTTGCCGGTGTCGCCAATAGAGGCGATATAAACCAACTCAGAATTGGAATACCAGCCGCGAGTGCCATCGGCGAATTGGACTTCGGTCTGCTTTTTCGACGCAATCTTCGGATTGAACCGAATCACAATTCCGGGGCCGAGGTCACGAAACTTGTGCCAGACGCAGGCGTTTACTTCATTTACGTGTTCTTTTGTAGTAATGATTTCGTTGCCCATTTTCTTACTCCTTGTGGTGCGATACTAAGTTATTATAGTATCTGGTGTTTTAGCGATTATATAAAGACAGATGAAATTAATCATCTGTCTCTTTTTAGGTATATCCGGTTAACCAATAGATTTTTCGAAGAAATCTATTTTTTTCTCCACCGGCAGTCTGCGTTCTGTAATTTCACCCGCACGGGCCGCATTTTCCGTACTTCCCACCTAAGGCATGGGCCTCCCCTGCTAATAGAGTAAAATCTATGTCCGATCAGCCCACCGAAGTGGAAACCTTTAAACATGATTATATCTCTATATCACAGGACTAAGCGTTAGGATATTAAATATCCCTCCGGAATCGTACCGGACCCATTACATTTATAAATGTAATTTCGAACCTCGCTTTATAATAAACCGAATAATATCGGTTAAGTTCGCGGCCGTCCGAAAAAGATAGGCTTATAGACGGCGATCATCGCCGAAGCCTCGGACCGGGCGGCCACAATACATAATGGTCGACTTAAAGGACCGACTACGAGCCCAATATGGCGGCTAATAAAGCCGCAGGGGGCACCTCATTTCTCGCCGGCGTGTATACTGGCATAGCCGAACGCCGACAACGGCTTAAGGAACCGCTTGTGAACTGGAGACGAGCCGATAATATATCGGAGTCGTCCTTCCCCGTATCCGATTCATTGTAGAACCGTAAACGATATCTCGTTTCGATTTGGCGATGAATCACTTCGCCGATATCATATATCCATCCCAGGGGCTAGGCCGCTTCTGGGATGGTGGGCCGCTTAACGCACGAACCTTGAGACCCATAGGAACGGGTCAGCGTGATAGGCCGGGAAGCCGGCCGCTTGATTCCGGTTTCACGGATAGAATGATTTCGCCTTATAGTGAAGGGAGTGTCATTCTCATAAGCTCCGAGAAACAGGGAATCGTTATTGAAGCTCGGATAGTGAGCTTCACTAGGTATCGGCTTAAAGGACCGACAATGAACTCCTGAGAAGGGAGTACCTTTATTATTAAATCGGATACTCCGATGTAATAATCGAGAATGGGCTCATACTAAAGTAGTAGAACCCGATGGTATGCCTATGGAGACTTGAACTCCAGACCCATTGATTAAAAGTCAATTGCTCTGCCGTCTGAGCTATAGGCATTTATGTATTTTGTTCTCTCACTACACAAAAATAATATATATTTATAATTCCAGCTTTTACAATATCCCAAGCGGGGAGGATATATGTCAATCGTCAAACAATTGGGTTATGAATAACCAAAAGAAAACGGAAGTATAAATGTGTCAAATTATGAAGGAGAGCAACACAAGAAATTCGGAAACCCCGCTTGGGACTAAGCGTTAGGAGATGATAACTCATCTCCCTCCGGAATCGTACCGGACCCATTACATTTATAATGTAATTTCGAACCTCGGTGCAAGGGTAAAGAGACATGGGACGACAATAAAAGGAGTTAGAAGATGTTGGTGACATGTACGGGAATCGAACCCGTGTTACCGCCGTGAAAGGGCGGTGTCTTGACCGCTCGACTAACATGCCAAATATTTCTAACTCTTTATTGGAGATCCCATAAATTTAATAATATGTTTTATATAAATAAAATTCTATATGAAATTATATCGGTGGAGTTGCAAGGAAACAACTCCACCGATAAATAAACCCACTTGGAAGAATTAATCCTTCTTCCCCTTCTTGAAAATATCCGCCTCGATACGATCGATGTCAGAATAGCTCACAGTGGACTGCGGCTTCTCGCGCTTAATTATATTGAAATAGACGGGGCCCTTGTTCTCAGGCTGAATCTTCATGATATCGAGTTCAAAGAACTGATTGATTCTAAAGCCGGAGTAGAAGACCGCATCGATATCCAAAAGCTTAATAACGAGGAATCGACGACCAGAGCTACCAGTGACACGCTCAACCCCATAACGATTGGGGATGAGGAACATCTTCACCTTGTGGAAGATAGCCTCAGGAATCTTTCCATTGGAATCTTCCGGGGCGATGTCGATGAACAGTTCCTGAGTGCTCTGTCCATTGGAGTTCTTTTCGAGGTTGGAAATGTCAAAGTACATAACGACGTTGACTTCACGACCGCCGCTCTTAGCAACAACGCGACCTTCAAGATATTCCTTCACATTATTACGCAGAAAATGCGACTTAATGTAGGTGAGGATATCGCGGTCGGTAAACTGGAAGTGAGAACCATTGGGCTTCAGACCCATGTTGTTGCTGCTGTGGTAATTGTTCTCGGTGTGGGTTTGCGTTGTACGCTCACCTTGATTAGGGTTTACCTGGGCAATGTTCTTGTTTTCGTTCATTTTGAAATACCTCCTTGAAATAGTGAAATATATTTATTAAATACAGATGTATTTAATATCATTGTTATTATGTATAGTTTAAAATATATTTAAATTATACAATTAACTTATTTGTTACCTCCATTATTCTTTTAAAGGTGTAATCGGCCCATCCTGAGTTAGCTGGGTTATAGGTTGGGTTTATATCTTTCAATGTATAATTGCCTCTACCGAAATATGATTTTCCTGATATGAGTTTACCGAAATAATGTATACATTCCTCCTTCGAGTTAAAAGATCTATATCGTTTAGCTTTACTATCATAAATGCCAAAGAGATTATTGTTATTTTTTGCATAATGAGAATCTATCTTTATACCGGCTTCGGTTTTCATAATTCCGATAACAGCAAATGCGTTGATATTATAATCTTTCTCGATATCAAGAATTGCCTGGGCTATATCTTCATCACCCTCAATGTAACTGTTGTCAAGAAGAGTCAGTACTTGCTCTTTGTTGAGATTTGACACAGTATCCATTCGGTCGTGGACAGATTCAATTTTATTAATAATGATTTCCTCTTTTATTTCCTCGATTTCTTTTTCAGGATATTTGATTAAACCTTTCCTTTTAAGTTTGTGAAACTCGCTATAGATAATACAGTCCACTTCATTATATTCTTTCCCATCGTCTGTTAATACTTTAGAACCTTCCACATATCCTTCAATAAGGGTCATAGAAGTTGCTGTAAAAGTTTCATCTAATAGGATGTAATGATTATAAACTTTTTCAACTGATAACTTGATAGTAGCTGAATCATTGATCGCTGCTACTTCGATATTGTTTTCTACTTCCTTGGTTTCTTTTTTACCAAGAGTTTGAATTGTAGAAACAACGAAAAACGCTGTGATAATAATGAATAATATACTCTTCATTTTATTAGAAGAAATACTCATATTTATCATCCTTTCTTATTAGAATAAATATCCATAAAATAGATAGGGTATGAATGTTCATACCCTATCTATATATGTTCTTACCATGTAAAAATTTAATCTCTGGTTAAAACCCAGTCATTATCCGAAAGACCAGATTCTTTATATTAACTAACGTGTCAACGTTAATAGCAAATTCAGTTTTACCGAATTCTTTTTCTTTATAGAAATCAGCAAAGTTAAATCGCTTATCATTAGATTGAACGACCTTAAGGTATGTTTTGAAATCATTGATAGCAAACATTCTTGCTTTATCAATATCAATCTTCTTATCGGGATTCTTATAATCCGAATCGTTGTTTTTGATTTTAGAATCCAGTGTAGAAATCAGACTAAATAAAAATGCTAAATCATATTTAGCAGATTCATAATTACGATTCTTAATATTCTCAACGAGTATCTTATGACACTCAGAATATTGATCCATATAGGATTTATTCTTACTGAATTTTATTTTAATATTCCCCTCTTTATCGAAGGAGAACGATTCAAATACTTCTTGAATAGTAGGAGTATTGATAGGAGTCTTATTGCTGACATATGAGAATTCCAGTTTAATACATTTAGTAGAAAACTCAAGATTTTCATTGTCCATATAATTTTTAAAATAATTTATCAATTCGACATTGGTTTCATTATTTTTGATATCGTATAAAGGAACGATAATCATGAAGTTGTTGGCTATTTTATCCTCCAAGAGAATACCAATTTCATTGCCTGTATTTACAATATAAAACGGTTTATTGTTTATATCTCTTAAAAGGAATATCTCCTCGGGTTTAAAAATTGTATTTTGAAACAGTGGATCATCGGTAATTATATTTGTATACTTCTCAAAAAGTTTTAGAATTATATCAATATCCATCATAGACTGTAAAGTATCGATTATATCCATAACCTCATATAGATGAGCCGAATCCACGTTTGTTAAAAACGAATTAAATGAAATATTATTCATTTCTAATGCTTCCCCATTCGGTTTAATAATATATACTTTTTCTCCGTCTTGATTGTTTTTATGAATCAATTCTTTATAGAGTTCTTCATTGTGACATATTAAGTTTAAAAGCTCATAAATAGAGAAATCGGGGCGTTTGGAACTTCTAATATTAAAGTGCTCAATATTAAATTCTTCTTTATTGAAAACGAGCATTATCCGTTTCATATACATCAGAATCCCGAATATTTCAGCATCACATAATATCTCTTTGAATTCTACGTGTTTATAACACAGATATTCAAAAAGATCAAATGCTTTTTGTAAAGAAATTAAACGCCCGTTATTATTTTCGGTATCATTATAGATAGGATTACTCACAAGCTTATCTCTCATTAAATAATATTTATTAATGAGATAATGATAAGCGAAAGCTTTTTCTGGGTTTTCTCTTATTTTTCCAATCACAGCATGTTCGGATATGTAATCATTTCCTTTTGTAAATAAATCCCACAGAACACAATGGTCAAAAAAATCACCCTTGGGTTGTTCAAATCTAAAATTGAACCTTTCCCGTACGGTATTATCATTAAATATATTATATTCAAGATAAATAAAACTAAGAGTTTTGATAGTATGTCTGGGGTCTATATTCCCTTTAATTATATCGAGACGATTAATTATTGCCTCTTTTGGATATACGATAAGTTCATCAAAAATATTGTTAACTTCTTCATTCGATAGATATCCCACGGCTTTAACCTCCTTATTATAAGGTATCATTGATATCATAGTATTAATAATATGTTAAATAGCAGAAAAGATACTCGGAAACATTCATTTAATAAGACTGTATAAGGAGGAAATAAAAATGATTAAATGTAGAATCTGTGCAGATCGTTTAAAAGATAAAGACGCTTTTGCTCGACATATCGAAGATGAGCATCAGGATCAGATTCCTGAAGATTTTACGTCTACACGATATGCTTATTTTTTACTAACTGGTAAAAAAGAAGGGCATTGTGTTGAGTGTAAAAAACCGACAGAATTTAATGATCTGACATTTAAATATAATCGATTTTGTAAAGATCCAGCCTGTAAGCAAAAGTATGCTGCACGTTTTAAAAAACGAATGGTTGGAAAATATGGAAAAGTTCATTTATTAAATGATCCAACTAAACAAAGAGAAATGCTTGAGAATCGCAGTATTTCTAAGGAATATGAATGGTCCAATGGTGAAAAAATGAAATGCGTTGGATCATACGAATACGACTTCCTTAAGTTTTTAGATTTGGTGATGAATTATTCACCCAGTGATATAATGGCTCCTTCACCCCATACATATTTTTATATATATGAGGGAAAAGAACACTTTTATATTCCAGATTTCTTCATTCCAACTCTTAATTTGGAAGTTGAGGTTAAAGATGGTGGTGATAACCCCAATACCCATCATAAGATAATTGCTGTTGATAAAGAGAAAGAAAAGCTCAAAGATGCAGTTCTTTCATCTGTAAAGAATGTAAAGTATATTAAAGTTGTTAATAAGGAATATGATACATTCTTAAAGTTTTTAATAAATGAAAAAAATAAAGCTATGGGAGTTGATTAACATGTTTCTTATAAAAGAGTCCTCATCACCAATAGAAAGAACCTATCCGGTATATATAGTATTATTTTCGAATGATACCGATTTTGGTAAGGTTATAAGAAGAGCCACTGGTTCTGATTTTAGCCACGCGGTTATATCATTAGATCCATCATTAAACAACATGTATTCATTTAGTGATATTCCTTATAATCATGGAGCATTTGGTGATGGATTCGTTAGAGAATCCCTATGGTCGCCAATGTATCGAAAAAATAAATTCTTCGTCGTTTCAGTGGTTTTTGTAACCAGAGAAGAATATACAATATTAAAAAATAAAATAGATTATTTTATTAAAAATCATAACAGATTTAGATATAATGACGTTGGGCTAATTCAATATTATCTCAATTTCAAAAACACTAAAAATATATCTGAAGAAACTAAGAAGAAATACTTCTGTAGTGAATTTGTTTCTTATATGTTAAAGAGTGTTAATGTCGACGGATTTAATGATGTTTTATTATCTCCAGAGGATATTAGACATGTCGATTCAGTTAAAGTTTTAAAAGAGTACACTATAGCTACTTTTAAAGAAGAAGATCTGAAGAAGGAAACCAAGAAAGCATTAGAGGAGTATAAACTCAAAACTGTGAATGAATCGTTTATTATGGATTTTAATTCTGATTATCTCGTTATAGAATCGGGAATTAAAGATATCATAAAATCATTTAAAAATAAAATAAATCAGACAGATGTTACTCCATATACGTATTTTGTAGATTGGAAGAAGCTTTATGAATATTTCATGAAACTCTTTAAAGATAGCGCTGAATTTATTCGTTTTGATCTTTTTGAATTGATTGTTAGATACTGTTTCGTTCCCCTAAAGAAAGCAACAGATAACGTTACTGAGCTTTTTATTAAAGAGATGGACAATATATATAATGCTATAAAATCCAATAGTATAAATTCTGTAGATCTAAATCGTGGCGTAATATATTACACATATAGGTCTGCTAAGAATGAATTTAATTATAAAGAATTTATCGGGACTAACATTTAAGTAAATACTAACAGAAAGGTGTTGACACAATTATGGCTAAACTTACTGATCTTCTTGGTGACGGTCTGACTGTTCAGCAGCATATTGACCAAGGTCACTATACCGATGGAAAGAAATGGTTCTATGGTGATAACACTGTAGTCCCGCTTCGTAACACTGAAGGTGAATACGAGAATCTCCTCGATATTGCTTCCAAGGAAGCCACTAAGGATTATCGTGACAATCTTCTGAATACCCGCCTTCTGGTGAAGGTTAAGGCTGTTTATGGCCATCGCTGGGAAGAGTTCTTTGATGCTGATAAAATGGTATTTAAGCCGGGCAAACGTCCGAAGCTGAATCTGTTTGATCCTAACTTCGATCCCGACGACTGCGAGTAATAACTCACAAAAAATACCCATAGAGCCACTTAGGTTCTATGGGTATTTTAAACATCTTAGTAAGAAAAATAATAAGGAGATGATATTTTAATGGATAATCTTAAAAATCTATTTGCGTGTCTTGTTATGTATAAACATAATCTGCAAATTCTACATTGGAATAGTACCGGTATAGATTTTTCGAGTGCTCATGAAGAGACTGATGAATATATCGACAAGTTTGAGAAAATGATTGATGAAGTCGGAGAGATTATTAAATCTCTTGGTGGAAATCCGATCGGTCTTAAAGACTGTATTGAGATTCTTGAGAAAGACACAACCGAAATTTATTTTGGAGCAGATGCTTCTCATGATTATAATTATGAGGAAGTCCTCGAGTCAATTGATAAGATGTTCGAAGATCTTATCAAACTGTATACTAAGTGTCATGAAGATAGCTCAATCGATATCTTCAATAAGAGTAAGCTCCATAAACATGGATATTACTGTATGGTTGAAGGCTCATACAAAACAAAAGCAAAAAGAAAATAATAGGGTAAAAGAGCAGAAGGTTTAAACCTTCTGCTCCTTGTTCCGTTTGAATTGTTCTCGTAGCTGGTGTATTGGTTGATTGACGGTTGGGTATTTGTTGTGAATGATGTCATCTAAGACATTGAGGATTTCATTGAATTTATCCTCTTTGACCAATCCCTTGTAATTTAGGAAATATCTCATATTGGTGGGTGAGAAAAGTTCGCATTCGGCGAAGCTTATCATGTCCCCAAAATCCAATTTTACATGTGTATCGAGATATCCTCCTTCTGTTGAACATGGAACCACGAGGGGAGTTACTATCTTAGCGATAATAATCACCGGTCGTTTTCCGACAATCGTTTTATCACCATCATATTGAGTTTTGTCTCTTATGGTGGTATCTTCATACCACCATATTTGACCTGGTTTAAACCCGATATTATCAGAAGGTATTCTGTCCATTTACAACTTAATTCCTTTCTCTTTAAATTCAGCTAGGAATTTTTCATAATACAATTGGATCATTGTTGATGGACGATTGATTCCGAGTATAAGATCTCGCTTACTGTTTTTGTACATAGCTACAAACCCTGCTTTTTCGAGAGGTTGAAGATTTTTAAGCGAATCGGTGCCAATCGATGCGAATATTTCTCTGTTTGGATTATTTTTTATCTTCTCTTTTGTGGTATAACTGAGTCCATAACCCACAAGATCACGAACTGTATTGAGATTGTATGCAACTATTGCCGCTGTCTCCAATCGTGTGTATGTAGATATACTCCTTTTGGTTCGCTTGGGCTTATCATCAACGACGACTGGCTGGGTGTCTTCGGCTGGATATACCTTCTTTTCAACCTCGACGGGGATTGATATATCATTATTATTATTATCAATCTCGCGCTGAATAAGCTCTTCCATCTGGGAGATGTTGTCGCTATTGCCTCCCAGTTTTTGATTTAGGTTGATGATTGTATCCAATGTCGTTTTCAATTCCGAGTGGAGTTCTTCCCCAAACATAAGATATTTAAGACCATTCTCAACGAGCTCCATTGTATGATTATCGACCACCCCGACGTATTTGTATAAACTCTGAATCGGCACGATCCTCGTTTGCAATAGACTAATTGTGCTTATAATTCCATCCTCCAATATAATTTTCGGCCCAAAGCGATTTGTGTGCGTTATTGTCACAACCCTGACTTTTCCATAAAAAGGATATATCTCCTTTCCCTGGAGAACGAGCACTGGGCGATCTTTGATTTCGGGGCGATTATCCGGTGCTTTTGCAATCCAAATTTGCCCCACATCAAACGCGTGATATGTACCGATTTTTTCAACTTCCATTTTTAAACCTCCTATATTCAGTGGAGTTATCGGTTACTCTACTGTTTTTATCAAGATAATAATATATATTTATTAAAGAATATTTTACCATTTACAATATCTTAATTTGAATAAGGAGATGATTATATGAACTTATATTTTGATATGGAGTTCACCGGGTTAAAAAAGAAAACCGATATAATTTCAATTGGGATTATATCAGATACTAAAGAGACACTATTCTATGCAGAACTCAATGATTATGACGATGAAAATCTCGATAAATGGATTGTTAATAATGTCATAAAGAATCTATTGTTAAATAGAAAAGCGTCTGTTAATAAAATAAAGGACATGAGATATGTTATTAAGGGATCTTTTGATGAAGTATCCTATAAATTAAATAAATTCCTCGAGGGATTGGTTGACACATTACCAAAAAATGAGAAGATACAATTCGTGAGTGATGTCTGTCATTATGATTTTGTATTGTTGGTTGATTTAATAACGGATAAACAGAGTGCTTTAAATCTCCCTGATTATATTTCTCCGACGTGTTATGATATAAATCAACTAATCGCTAAAGAGATGAATATATCTCTTAGCGATGCTTTTGATCTTAATAGAGAAGAACTCCTCAATTCAAACATATCAGACTTCTCTAATTTGAAACATAATTCATTATATGACGCTAAAGTCATAAGACTTTTATATAGAAAATTTAATAAAAGAGGAGGACATAAAAATGCCTAATAGTCATTACTCTGTCGTAACCGAAAATGCTGAAAAGGTATTGAGGGCACGATACTACGAAAAAGATCAGAATGGAAATCCCATTGAGGATTTCGATGGGATGTGTAAAAGAGTCGCCAAATGTGCAGCATCTGCATATACAAAGGGTGGGGCTGTTCTTCTTAATGATGATAGAATCGTTTCACAGAGCTTTCAGAATCAAGATAAGGTATATTTTAATTTAATCAATAGCCTCGATTTTCTCCCTAATACCCCAACACTGGTAAATGCCGGTAGAAAATCGGGTCTGAGTGCTTGTTACGTTTTACCTATTGAGAATAATATACTCCAGATTTTTGAAACCCTTAAAAATACTGCACTGATTCATAAATCTGGTGGTGGTACCGGGTTTAATTTCACGAGTGTTAAGATGAAACCGGCTGCTAATAAGGAAGCGATGTTAAATGTTTTCCTGGCAACCGACCATCCTGATTATAAGGAATATATGAGTACTGAGTTTAAGAATATTATCAAGGCAACTTCTGATAATATCTCGAATCTTAGAAATGATTTTAAAAATATCATCGAGATTGAAGATAATATGGAATCTATTTTTGATTTTAATAATATATTCATGGTTGAATCGATCTATCGTCCAACCAATAATGACACGGTAATATCCTTTAATAAATTAAGAGCGACCAATTCTATCGTTAATTCTACTAAAGGAGTTGCCAGTGGTCCAGTTAGTTTCATGAAAGCCTGGGACGCCGTTATGACATTTATCAAAAATGATATAACCCCTATTACAACAATCAAAGTATTTGATGCTTGTACCGAAGTTGTAAAACAGGGCGGAGTCCGTCGAGGCGCTAATATGGGAATTGTTAATATGGATTCTGAATATATTTTGAGCTTTATAAATTGTAAAGAAAATAATGATGAAATAAACAATTTCAATTTATCAGTTGGAGTCACTGATAGTAAATTATTTGATGACGATTCTATTATTCAACTTAAGGATTATTCTTTTGAGAATGGTAAAGATTGTGACTCTATTAAAGCACACGATTTGTTATATAAAATTGCTCAGTCAGCTTGGAGAAATGGTGAACCGGGACTTATTTTTCTTGATAAAATCAATAGAGATAACTCCATTAAAGATCAAAATATTGTTGCAACAAACCCATGTGGTGAACAACCGCTGTTCCCTTATGAAGCTTGCAACCTCGGTTCAATCAATCTTGTTAATATGATGAAAAGAGTGTCTAATGACGATGATGAATCCTATAAATTTAATATTGATCACGAAAAATTAAAGAATACAGTATGTGGTGCTGTCGATTTTCTCGACGATATAATCACAGTTAATCATTATCCAATACCAGAGGTTGGCGAAATGGTAAGACGTTATCGTAAGATAGGTCTTGGGGTAATGGGGTTTGCAGATATTCTATATATGATGGAAATTGAATACGGTTCCCCTGAATCGATCGCTGTTGCTCGATATATTGCATTATTGATTAATGGTCATGCACACGCGCAAAGTTCTTTTTTGGGTATGATAAGGGGTGCTTATCCTGCATCAAAAAAAGAAAACACGACAAACCCATCTGAACGAAATGCAACAGTTACAACTATTGCACCAACAGGAAGTCTATCTATAATCGCAAGTGTTAGTTCTGGTATAGAACCAAACTTTGGGATTGTGTATGTTCGTAATACTCTTGGAGGAGATACTCAACTCTATTATGTAAACCGCCTTTTTAAAGAAGCATTTATTAAGGAGACTGGAATTCTCGAAGATAGCGATGAGTATAACGATATTATGAAGGAAATCATGGATAAGGGAACTGTCAGAGGTGTTAATAGGGTTCCTAAAAAATTACAGAAAATATTTGTATGTGCCCATGATATAACTCCTGACGCACATATCGAAATTCAATCTGCATGGCAGAGCGGAGTTGATAATGCAGTTTCTAAAACTATAAATATGAATTCTGATGCAACTGTTGATGATGTCCTTAAGGCTTATAAGAAATCTTATAAGTTGGATTGTAAAGGTATTACTATTTATAGAGATGGTAGTAGAGACTCACAAGTTCTTGTCACTGGTAATTCTTTCAAAAAAGAAGAATCTATTGATAAGAATAATAAAGAGAGGGATACCCAGATGATTAATTATAATAACCCCACTAAAAAAATCGATGAAATTTCGATTACTATTGAGAATAATCCCAGACCTCAAACGGTTCAAGGATTTACCGAGAAGGTTAAAATCGGATGCGGTACTCTATATGTGACGGTTAATTATGATTCCAATAATAAAATTGTCGAGGTGTTTACCAATACTGGTAAATCGGGCGGATGTCCTTCTCAATCGGAAGCATCTGCGAGAATGGCTTCCATCGCTCTTCGTTATGGAGTTCCTCTCGATATTGTTATTAAACAACTTAAGGGAATTCGGTGCATGTCAACAATTCGTAAACCGGGAGTCGGTTGTTTATCTTGCCCGGATGCTATTGCTCGTGTTCTTGTTAAGACCCAAGATTATCTGAGTAAACGTGGATCACCTAATACCAAATCCACCGAATCAATTCCGAGTGATTCACTTAATAATGTAATGAAGAGACTGATTGAGGATTCTGAAGAAATAAAAACAATTGAAAAAGATATAAATTCTCAAACAAATGACTGCCCCGAATGTGGTAATAAATTATCATATGGTAGCGGTTGCTGTTTGTGTATGGAATGTGGGTATTCTAAATGCAATTAATGGAGGAGATTATAATGGGTGCTGAAAACAGACCGAGTCGCCATGAATATTATTTAGATATCGCAAGAGGAGTTTCTACACGAGGAACTTGTCTTAGAAGAAATTATGGAGCTGTAATCGTTAAGAATGATACAATAGTTTCAACAGGATATACTGGAGCAGCACGAGGTTGTTACAATTGTATCGATCGAGGGGTTTGTGAAAGAGAAAGACTTAACATTCCCAGTGGTCAACGATATGAGCTTTGTCGTTCTGTACATGCAGAAGCTAATGCTATTATTAATGGTTCAAAATCAGATATGGAAAATGCAACTCTATATCTTTTTGGAACCGATTATAAAACAAAGAAACCGTTATCGGTAAATGATCCATGTATGATGTGTCGTCGTATGATTATTAATGCGGGGATTAAAAGAGTTATATCTTATAATGACCAAAGTATTAAAATCATAACCGTTGAAAAATGGGTTAATGATGACATGGGATATAATTATTAAATAAAAAAATAAAGGGATGGTATAACACCATCCCTTTATTTTATCGTTTATTCCTTAGCCTTCTTCGACTTCGCCTTGATTTGCTTTTCTTCAGGACGTTCGCCTTTCCACTTTTTGAGGAATTCGTGGAAATCGACAGAACCGATCATTCCCTCAACACAGGTGCGCAGAATCTTAACCAGCGAGACGAGCTTTCTGATAAGGACCTTGTCGAGATCAATGAGGAACTCGGTGGTGATCTCGAGCTCAATAGCGCCGTTGGTGTTTTTCATAGCCACGATTTTCTGGGAATTGTTGAACTTATCACACGCTGCCTGAGACAGATCAAGTTCGCCGACGACATCATCATCGGTAGCAGCCTCGATAAAAGATGATACTGTTTTCACAATAAGATTGGCCTCGATTTCGTTAAGCATGATTTTCATTTTTGTTTTCTCCTTCTAATAAATTAAATACAGAACGGATTGCATATGTTTTATTCACTATACACGGTAATAATATATAATAGTTATTTAATAAATTACACTTTTCTTATTTGCTGTGAAATACTATTCAATATACATAATTATAAATCAAGGCTTATATGGAGGTGAATTAATCATGGCTATTAATTTCCCTAATGAGTTAGTAATGGGGGTTGATAATTTTAATCAACAGCAAAAATTATCCCCAGGAGAATCACTAGCTCAAAATATTATAAATATATTTATGATGAAACCTGGCACCCTTCCAAGTCTTCCCCATATTGGATTGGATCTTGGACAATATCTTTATAAATTCAGTGAAGATATAGATGGGGATCATATAAAAGGTTTAATCGAAGATCAATGCGCAGATTTAGTTCCATACTTGTCCATTACCGATATTAGTATTTATGTATCTGAATATAAAGGAGTTGGTCTCTTGATTGTTAGAATGACAATTGAGGACGAAAACTATATGTTCGGTATATCTAAAGATAAACGTAGTGGCAACCTACTATATAACTATCAAATAACAAATTTTTAGGAGGATTAGCAAATGGACACCAATATTAATTTTGAGGAAGCAATGACCAACGCTAAAGAAATTACCAATCGTACCGAAGACAAGGTAATTAGACCAGCTATCGTTGAAAACTATGAAGGCCCTGGTATCGTCGTCAATAAAGACGAAGTTGATGCCGATCTTAAGAATAAACAGCCCATGGTCGTAACCGGGGTTGTAAAGGACTCTCAAGACAATTTTAGCAAAACTCTTCAGGGAATTAATGATGAAATTGCTGAAGAGAAGAGACTTGCCGAAGAGCTCTTGAGAAAAAAAGAAGAAATGGCTCACTTGGTAAAAGATGAAGAAGAAGTCGATGAACGGACTGAGAAGATCAACGAAGTTATTGTACTTCTCGACAAGCAGGGAATCGGATCTGTTATATTCGATGACCAAGAAAAAGAAAAGCTTAAAAAATCTAAAGTTATTCATATTAAAGAAGTTGAAAATGTTAATCTTGATATTAAGGTCAAGAAGGGTAGACCGAGTGGTGGAATTAGTTCCATTCTTAAACGGAACGTATCTTTCAACAACACTAGTATCGTACTTCCGAATTCTGGTTATACCGCAGTAATTAAAGGATGTAGTCCTTTTGAAATTACTGCATTAAGATCCGGTGAAAATGTCGTTGATATGATGACGAATAAGTGGAGCCTTATTCATTCCAAGATCGTCAGTACATCCATTGGTGATATGGACTATGATACGTTCTTGAAGAATACCTCGTACTTTGATGATTCTGTTTTCATTTATGGTATTCTTTGTGCAACGTTCCCCGATGTGGATAGCCTCGATATCACATGCCCCGCTTGTAAGAAATCTATCGATTTCCCGTATGCGGTAAAGGGACTTCTCAGAGCTGAGAGAATGAATGATAAAACTGTCGATATTATTACTAATATTATCGACAATTCTTTTATTTTGGAAGATGCCAAGAGAGTTCATGAAGAATCCGAAGTCTGTACTGCTACAAGAATTAGACTTCCCGATTCGAATATGATCGTTGACATGAGATCGAAAAATGTATACGAATTCATTAACTCTACTCTGACCGATGTTGTCCAGCGAAAGGGTGAAAGATATTCTCATGCAATTATGCTTTCCTCTACCGTTTCGAAAATCTTTATTGAAGATTTGAACGACGGAATGTATTATGAGATTGATTCCACCTTGGATATTATCGATATCCTTTATCAGCTCAGCAACAGAGATATCATTGCTCTTTCCAGCTATGCTGATAAAATTGGCACTATTGGATTTGAGTTTGGTATTAGCGATGTCGAATGCCCCCATTGCCATAAGAAAGAGGACTATCGTTCAATCGATATTGAAAGATTGCTTTTTATCGAGAATCAGCGGGCGATGGAAGTGACCGTCGAATAGCATCTTATTATAAGTTGCTAGACGAACTCCTCGAATTATTCAAGGGACAACTTTCTAAATCTGATATCGAAAACATGACATATAGAGAGATAATGGCTCTCAAAAATGCTCGTACTAAGAGATATGAGAAAGAAAGAGAAGATCTTGAGAAGGAGAGAAAAGAATCTGAAGCTTCCAGGGGTAGAAAGAAATAATATCTTTCTACCCCAGTTCGTTGATTTTTAAAGGACAATATTTTAAAAGGGGGTGTTCTCATGAAGAAAAACATTGTCGATTTATTTAATCAGATTACTCAAAGTGGTAACCCTGATTTATATGGAGATATTATTCAAAAGCATTATGAGAAGTTTAAATTCTTCTATAAATGTATTAAGAATATTGAGTGTATATCTATAGATAACATTAGATGTGAAGCTAATGAAAATGAACTCTTAATATTCGTTAATGATATTGATGAATCGGTCTGTAATGATATTAATGAAGCTTTTTATAAAGGACCGTTTTCACATAACATGAATTTAGTATATCGTGATTCATGTATGATTTTGTTATTAAAAAACGATGAGGAGAATTACTATGAAGATAGATTTACTTGATATCGATAAATTTGTTGAAGATAATAATATGATACCAATAACAGATCCTGTTATTTTTAATAGAGGATTTGAATTAAACCCAAATGGTCTACTTTCTACTGTTATATTTGGTAATGATATTAATACTAGAAAGACGACATTTTCATATATAGATCTAAATGGTCATTATTTAACCCCGATTGTTTTTAAACTATTAAAGCGGTTAAATAGAAAGTTTGAAGACCTGATATTAGGCACTCAAACTTTCATTATAGACAGCAAAGGACAGATTGTCGAGGATGAGAATGGAGACAATGGCCCTGAGTTTCTATATAATAATTGGGAAAAATTAAAATTTAATAAAAACGAAAGCAGAATGCGTGGAGAGAGAATTGATCTCCTCACCGCATATAAAAAAGATAGATTATTTGTAACTAAAGCAATAGTTATTCCAGCATTCTATCGAGATGTGAATATTCAAACTTTAAATAAAAAACAGAAGGTTGCGCCTCACGAAATTAACGACATGTATTCTAAATTGATAAGAACTGTCAATATTATAAAACAAGGCGTTGATTTTGATTTTATGTTGAATAATTCAAGAGCTATTGTACAAAATACTCTTGTTGAGATATATGATTTATTAGAATCTAAGATAGCGAAGAAAAATGGTTTAATAAGAAAAAACCTTATGGGTAAATCGGTTGATTATTCTTCCCGTATGGTTATCTCTGCCCCTATATTCAATAGTAATCGACCCGAAGAGATGAAGGTTGATTTTTATCATTGTGGTGTTCCACTGGCACAATGTTGCTCATTGTTTATGCCATTTATGATACATTGGCTGAAGAGTTATTTTGATAGAGAATTATTCTCTAGAACTAATTATCCAGTTGTCGTAAATGATAAAGGTGACGTTGAATATATCGATTTAGATAAACCAGAAAACTTCTTTACTATCGATTATCTTAAAAAGAAACTTGATCAGTTTATCTATACTACTGAATATAGATTTGAAAAGATTCAGGTTCCGGTTGTTGGGGGTAAGATGGTAGATATGATCTTTACAGGTATTTTATATAATGCCAAAAATCCTGATGATAAACATAACAAGTTCACACAGGTTGTCACATGGACTGATTTATTGTATAGAGGAGCTTATGAAATAACACAGGACAAGACAGTTTTTGTTACTCGTTATCCTGTAACAGACCATTTTAGCTCATTCCCAAATCTGATAACAGTTCTTTCTACTCATAGAACTATTCCGGTTATGGTTGGCTCTACATATTATCCTTTTTATCCAATAATAGACTTTAATGTTAAGACCGAAAAGATTGGTCTATTGTTTGCTGATACTGTTGTTATGAGTAACTTATACCTCGGTGGTCTTGGTGGTGACTATGACGGTGACCAAATTACGATCAAGGGAATATATTCTCAAGAGGCGAATAAAGAAGCGATGAAGATAATTAAATCTAAATCAAATCTATTAAACGTTCAGGGAGAATGTAATAGAGAATCTACCAATGAGTCAATACAGGCTCTTTACAACTTAACAAAAAATTAAAAAGATATGACAAGTATATGGTTTAACCATATACTTGTCATTTATTGTGTAGTTTATCGTCTGTTGTTTCTGTTACCCTGATTGTAGTTGTTCTTAACAACAGGAGCATCATCAACGACAGCCTCGGGAATCTTTTCTGCTTCCGGGGAGTTTTCGACAGTCGGAGTCTCATCGGGAGCAACAGTGTTAGCCTCTTCAGGGACTTCTTTTTCAACTTGAGTCTCAACCGGAGCAATAACGGTTTCCGCGGGAATTTTATTTTCTTCGGGAACCTCATCGATGACCGGATCAACGACCACTTCATCAATAACAGGAGTATTATCCTTATCGAAGTTGTGAATATCCAGCTTAAGATTGCTGCCATCGGAGAGTCTCTCATAAACATCAAACTTCTTGATGATGAGTTTAAAAATAGCATCAGTATTCATAGGAAACGGGGTGTTAACCGGCCCATGAATATAAGTACCACGGTAAGGAACCATTCCCGAATAGGGAAATACAACTTGCTTAACCATATTAGTTTCTCCTTTATCAGAATTTATTCTTCTTCGAAGTCTTCGTCATCAAGTTCACTGTCATCGAAGTCTTCATCTTCTTCCGAATCATCGTCTTCATCGTCGGTATCTTCTTCGTCTTCATCAGACTCAGCACCGTCTTCGCTAACGATTTCATCTTCAGGATTAACTTCGGCTTCAGAGTCACCGAGAACAACTTCGGCATCGGGATCAAATTCGATATAGTCAGATTCAGATACGTCGATTTCAATCTCAACGTCGACGTCTTCTTCACCTTCATCTTCACCGTCTTCGTCGTCATTAACGACAACTTCAACATCAGAATCTTCGGATACTATATCGTCACCTTCGGGATCAAACTCGATTTCATCAATTTCGGATACGTCTTCTCCGATGACCTCATCCTCTTCAGAATCTTCATCTTCGTCGTCGGTATCTTCTTCGTCTTCATCAGACTCAGCACCGTCTTCGCTAACGATTTCATCTTCAGGATTAACTTCGGCTTCAGACCCATCATCGAGATCCTCAGAATCTAGGGAGGTTTCACTAACCTCATCATCGATAAAAGAGTCATCGTCAAGACCGACATCAGGATCAACATCATCGCCTTCGTCGGCACTTTCAAGGAGCTTTTCGAGCTTAGTAAAAGACTCTTCGAGTTCTTCAACATCTTTCTCAATCTCCTCTTCTTCGTCATCTTCCGGAATATTTTCTAAGAGTTTTTCAAGCTCTTCTTCTTCATCCGGGGAATAACTACCATCGAGTTCTTCTTCGTCGAGAAATTCGTCTTTGAGAGAATCAGTGCCCTCCAACAGAAGCGCGTGCTCCAAGTCGATAAGTTCTTCTCTCTTTATATCTCTCTTGAGTGATGTAAACATACGTAATTTTCCTCCTTTAACTTAAAGTATTAATCATATGTTTTATTTAAATTATTTATTAGTTTGAATTGGATAAGAATTTTTTAGTGATTTGGCTTATTATAAATAGAGTTATAGGGATTAAAACCATATACTCTCTATAATTATCAATGGTTATATTAACATCTTTAAGTTTATCAAAATCAATAGATGTTAATGAAGCTATTTCATTATTAAAATATTTTGATATTAGAATATACAGATATGGGATATCCTCGTCAGTATAATCCTTGGTTTCAATAATATCATATAACACCTCATTCAAATATAGTTGAGCATTATCATGTTCAATACATGGTATAATGCTATATACAGAATCTGTTACATTATACATAGCAAAAATCGAAGAAGAAGAGCTGTTAATAAAATCCTCACAAACCCATTGTCTTCTAGGCTTTTTGCCTCTCTCAATATCCCCGAAAATAGTATCATGATATTTAATCAGGAATAGAGGCTCAGGGGCTTCATTTGTTATATATAAAGTAGTATAACCGTAGGGATTATCAAACATATGAGTGGTTGTTATAAAATGAGATAAATATTTATCATATATCATTTTAGAATTATCTAATTGAGTTATAAAGGAATTATATTTCTTATTATAATACATTCTTAAATAATCATCCGAGAAGGTATTAAATATACTTTTTAATAAATTAAGTTGTTCAAACTCGTCGTCCTTTACTATACATTTATCGGCCGTTCCGATATTTCTGAATATACATGTATAGTTTTCAACTACCTGTCTTTCTAATTCTTCAAATCTCTCATGAGAGATATCTTTTAAGGTATAATCAACTTTCCAATAGTTATTAGACTTTATTGTATCATATGCGACCCTGGTAATCATAAAAATGAAATCCTGATCGAGATATGAGAATAACATAAAGTCATTGGGTGATGGGTTTATTGTATTGGGAAGAATTACGACTTCAGAATTAAACTCAGTGTTCAATCCTCCGTCGGTTTCTGTTAAATCTAATTGAATTTGGTCAAGACCATATACTGGGAAGTCTTTAATCTTTTGGAATTTTAATGGAGATTTACTTCCTATGATTTGTTCTACGGATAACAGACCGGTATCAGTAGTTGATTCAATTGGATTTATATGATAGTAAGTGACAAATGTGGGATTCTTCTCTTGGAATCTTGTGTATTGAGATTCCAATCTCCCTTCATAAAGAAAAATGTTATTATTGATAAATTGTTTTTCGTTTATGAACTGTCCCATTAAGCAATCACCTTCTTTCTTACATATTTAATATAGTGTTTTTAAAGATAAAAGACAAAAAAAAATAAGATAGCGATGAGAACTAAATCTCATCGCTATCCTTCTCGATTTCATCGATACATTCTTTTGGGGTATCTCCCGAGCATAAAAAATTCCCTTGTTTGTCATAGGCTTCATAATGACCCAAAACTCTTCTGATTTCAACGTCCATTTTAAAGTCCTCCTTAAACGTCCGGAGGTTACTTTATTATAACCTCCCTTTGATTTATCATATCCTTTGGAACTCCAAAATCTTTATAAAGAGTATTATAGATTACTTTGACCGATTGAAACCAGATTAAATAATCTTTTAATTGCTCTTTATAATAATTAACATCCTTATCACTATCAGAATATATATTTAGAGAAACGTTATTTACGATTCCTTCACTGAGTATATAATAAATAACAGACTTATATCCTGATCCGGTTACAGAGACATATATATTATCTTTTACTTCTCTGTTTCTTACATTATGGAAGACGCCAAGAATATCAAAAGTACCTTCTGCTATATTAATATTAATGGTGTTAGTGGTGAGAATATCAATTTGATTTGGGATAGAATAAAACTTAAAGGAGTTATCGTTGTTTTTGAAGATCGGGGTTTTCTTATATCGTTGACCTTTATCAGTGATATTACGAGATATTAAATAGTCATTCTTCGATGTTATAAACATGACATAGTAGTTATCTAATATCCATTTCTCTCTGTCATTGAAACCAAATTCGATTTTCTTATTAAGCTTCATGAATTCTTCTAAGTCAAAGATAATTTTAAACTTAGTCCAATAGTCAACATTATAATTTAAACCTAGACGTGAATTGATATAATCGCATTTCTTTTGCGATTTTTCACTTATAGAATATTTTGGTACTCGGATATTTTTTTGATATCTTTTACCGGATATTCTAGATCCTTTATTGGAATTCTTATTATAGCGTAGAAGTTCCCCGTTTAAAGATAAATCAGATAGTTCTAATAAACGGAGAACATCTGGGGTTAATATTCCATGAGCTGGACAATTGAAGCAGTAATATAATATTGGTTTATTGTTCTCTGTGTCGATGTTAATGTAAAATCTTGTCTTATTAGGATCTCTTCGACTATCTCCACAGAAAGGGCATCTTAATGCTATTTCTTTATTACTTATCTTCTTAGCCTTAGGAATTGATAGGAGTTTCTCCATTAGATCGGATTTTAACTCTGCCATTTAGCATACCTCGTTTCTTATAAAACGATTTCAGAATAATTTTCTGATATTGATATAATTCTTTGTCATTGAACTATTCGACAAATTTAATAAAGCCAGAAAAACCACGATATTTATTCATAACGGTCTCTGCCTTTCTGCTGCTCCTCTGGCTAAAGAATCACATATTTCATTCTCTGGATGTCCATTATGACCCCTAATCCAGATATACTTAATTTTATATTGTTCTGTTAGATCTAAGAGTGTTCCCCACAGATCATCATTGAGTGCTTTCTTTCCATCGCTCTTAATCCAATTCCGAATTCTCCAATTCTTAGCCCAACCTTTTTGAATACCGTCTAAGACATATCGAGAATCGGATGTTACGGTCACATTCAAATTTTTAACTGGGGTTATTTCTTGTAAAGCTTCAAGTGCACTTATTAATGCTGTAAGTTCCATTCGATTGTTTGTTGTTTGAGATGAAAATCCAGAGCCCTGCATATCCAAGAACAACGAATCATCCTCCGTTGTTTTAATAACATAACCCCAGCCACCAGGACCGGGGTTTCCAAGACATGAACCATCTGTATAAATATTAATCATAATTATTTTCTCCTTAGATCGATATAATATTTGAAATATATTTATTTCTACTTGTTGATATTGTTTGAAAACTGAATATAGTTAATAATGACAAAGATTTATTGATATTATCAGAAATCATCGTATCATAATCTATATAAGGAATAATCCAACTAGGAATCTTTTCCACATTTCGAGGTATTGCTATAACAGTAACACCCTTCGAGGAAATTTTCTCATTAGAGTTTTCAAATATACCTTTTTTGAGAGCTTCATATATTTTGGGCTCGGTTAATTTTAGTGGTTCTATTTTATCCAGGGTTTCCATTCTGGTCTTAACCACATAAAATTTAGCAGGCAATTCAAATTCTAAATCAGGATACACAGCATCCCATGCCAATATAGCTCTGACGCCTTGTTCCTTATAAAGTTGATCCGGCTTATATGCAGAAAACTCTTTAACCGATTTAGGGACTAAGAAGTCCTTTTCACCAGCCATCAAAGATTCCTTAATAAGTCTGTCGAACAACATCGCTTTCTTTAATATTTGATGAGGATTAATATCTTCTTTACCGATGAGCTCTTCTTTTATTATATCTTCAAAATATTTTTTTGTCTGGGGGGTTGTAGAAGATTTAATAAAATCGTGACCCTTAATATCAAGTTTTTCTTTTGTGAATTCTCTACCTTCTCTTAAACGGACAGAAGATATATATCTTTTCTTTGTTTGTGCAAGTATCATAATACTAAAGAGGAATTCATTCTTAGCATTAATCATATGCCTATAATCTTCAAGTATATTATTCACTTTACAATAATGAGTTAATATACTCTTAGATACTCGGGTGAGAATGGAACACATTAAATTCAATATAATATATTCCTGCTCTCTTCCCCTCTGATTTAATAACTCGGGATTGTTTTCGACTATATTATCGTTAACAAAATCATACCAGGGGCCTAAATTTAACATAGTAGAGTCAGTATCGGTGACAACTACTACATTTCTTGAATCCGTTTTTGCTCTTTGAATTTTATCGAAAACAAGATAATTATAGAACACATATTTTTCAATATATTTCCAAAGATCATCGATGTCATCTTTAGCCTCTGGGGGTATTTTATTTGGATCTTTAAATGATTCAGTCTCTATGATGATCTTTTCAATCAACTTGGTAATCTTGGGTATCTTGATAAACTCATAGATATTGTTTTTGTAATATAATAGGTTTAATAATCCCTGGTCAAGATTATAAAGTATATTTAATACTTCATTCATAGAATCGTAACTATTAAAACTCATAGCCGTTCTAATTTTATTGAAAACATCGTCAACAGAAACATCTTCGATGAATTTATCAAGTTTGTGCTCCATAGATTTATAATCTCTCTCAACATTTCTGATGAATTGATATACATCATCGATGTTATTAAGTCGCACCGTACCAGATAAAAAGTTTTCATAGGTTGTAAGCATTGTCGATATCAATGCCTGTCCAGTTGCAGTAACAGAACCTGCTACAAATAAATTAAAGAGGAAGAAGGCCATTGTGCCGATTGCGCCATATAATGAGTTAACGTTAACTTTCTCATTTAATTGCATTCGGTCTGAGTTTTTATACTCATAAGAATCTTCCTTATATAATTCTAATTCCTTTTTATAAGCAGCTCTCGAATCAAGAAATTTTCGAATAACTACTGTGGTGGGATTTTTAACCTCGTTCTGATTTCGATACAGAACTCCGTATCCACCCATTATCGGTTTCTTTTCTTCGATAAAGTGTATCAGGGTTAACATAGTCATTTTAAATGATCTATTGATATAATTATTTACTAATACGACTTCTCCGTCGTCTAGTCTTTCTTCATATGAATTTTTAACAAGCTCTTCAATCTCTGATTTATCGATGTCGGGAAATCTTAACATCAATCTTTTAGTCTGTTCCTTAGACCATTTGTCGTAAAAATAAGATGTATTGTCCATAATAATACCTCCTTTTCTATTAGTATAATATATAACTATTTATACTATATGAAAATGTTAAAAGAGGGATAAAAAAATAAAGGGTGGGAATAAAAACCCACCCTTTATTTTAACTACTTAGCAACGATTGTTGTTGAAAGAGTGAGTACCACCCGAGTCCTTTTAACGGAAGAATCGGGTGGGGTTATCGCTCTCGATTGGGATTCGACGACGATTTTTAAAATGGTCATCATCTCCTCATCCGTTAAATCGAGAACACTCTCGATCTTCATAATGCTCTCCTCCTACTTCTTTTTCTTTTTCTTTTTTTTGGACTTTTTCACCTTAATGGGAATAACCGGTTCAGGCTCCTCGGGCTCTTCTGTCACGGCAACGATCCCTTTTTCAGCCATCTGCCGGAGCCGTTCTTCTTTCAATTCGCCGAAAACATCAATATTGATGAATTCTTCATCATCATATCTACGGAGTTTTTCAAGATGGGGGCTCAGATCTAAACCATATTTAAGCCAGAGGCGCATTTCCTCCATCTGATCGGAGTTAAAATGGGGATCTGCATAGACGGAGACATCGAGGCCGTCTTTGAGACCTTTGAGTATTTCCAACATATCCCACTCAACAAAACCATCATTCATCATCGGCCGAATATCGAGACCGAGGCGAATTCCTTCAATTGCGATCCAGAATTGCTCGAGATCGAGTTCGCTCACTAAAGAAAATGGACTTAAATCCAGACCTTCCTTGATAGCATCCTCACATTCATCAAATACAGCATCGGTAAAGTCAAAATCGCTCTTTACAAATGGGGTCGGATCTTTACCATTTTCGAGCATGAGGGCATACATATGAATATTCTTCCAATCGGGGTTTCCCTTTATATAAGGGGTAACATCGACTCCACGCCCAAGAGCCTCTCGAATCGTTACCATTGTATCGCTGTCGAATTTTGCTTTTGAGTATTTGCCAATATCGACTTTGGATTCAATTCCCCATCTGATTTCATCCATTTGATCCGAGGTGAATTTAGTGTCCGCAAAAGGAGTGGGATCAATTCCATCCTCAATAGCATCGAGGATGCACTTTCTCTGTTGTTTGGTGAACTTTTTTAGCTGCTTAGTGATTTCCGAAAAATCGATTTTCATGTTATTTATCCCCCTTATTAATCCCTGCGTTCTTTTCCGCCATTAATTTTCTCCGACGGATTTTGATACTCCAATCATCGGCCTCGAGTAATAATGTAAGATCAAGATTCTTGGTGATCGCAAGCCGGAGTTCATGCATCTGAATCGCTGAAAATTTCTTCGGGTTGTCAAAGATAGAAACGTCGATTCCGGCTTTCAGCCCGAGATAGATTTCTCTGAGTTGTTCATCGCTGACCTCGTCCCGGTTATCGTACTTCTGAATATCGATTCCGTATTTAAGGGCTTCAATACGAGTTTTGAGCCGCGAATGACGATCACGATAACCGGTAAAGATTTTCGAAAAATCGAGCTTATTGGCGATTGCATAATCGATAACTTCATTATTTTGAATATCAATTGGAACACCCTTAAGGGTATCAGGATCGATACCGTTGTGGATCAATTTGGCATAGAAGACCATTAACTCTGGAGAGCTGTATTCATCAATATATGTTGATATATCGATATTAAGATTTGACGCCGCTGTGATAACATTCAATTGCTTGGTGGTATAATTCTGAACTTTCTCGATCACTTCGGCTGAAGTTTTCTTTTTGAGATCATGAATAACCCTTGCCCGTTCGTGTTTTGAATCCCGGATTTTGCACATCTTCTCCCACGACATCCGAGGGTCGATGATATCATAGGGATTCATGCGCCGCTCAATGCAACTCAAAATAACCTCCAACTGCTCCCTTGAGAAGTTGTCAATGAGGTAATAAAACATCTCTCTCCATTCTTCTTTAGGCATTTTCATTCTCCTTCTCTTTATTATATTCTTTAATAACCCATTTCACAAACGATTGGTCAAACGAATCGTCGCGGATATAATCCTCCCATAAATCCGAATACTCTTTTTCAGTTAGTCGGATACCATGGAGATTTAGAGACATTATTATCTCCATTTTCTTGGGAGGAATCGATGGATCATTGATAATCGAAATGTCTTTACCGGCCTTAAGGTGTTTAATTAAAACACTCATTTGGCCAACAGTCATTTCTGGATTTGCTATTATTGATACGTCGACCTTTTCATATACCGCATCCAGAAGCTTTTTCAACTGAGGCTCACTGAATCCTTCTTTATAAACTCCTGATTCAGTTTCGACCGTTTTACTCCGAACCCAAATTGAGACATCTGGGATTAGGTGTATATAATCCGCGATATATCGGATAACGATCGAGCTGATATTCGCGCCGATCATTGGTGAAGGATCAATATTCCGCTTTACACAGGAAATGATGATATCCACGAACCTGGGAGTCATATCCGGTGTTATAAATTTGCGAATATCGATCCCCTTATCCAATGAGTTCCAAACCATTTCCACCACCTCTTCATTCTTTGTATTGGTGGGAATTTGGTGATATAGGATATTTTTCGCTGTGTGCTCCATTTGACGAGATGATATCGTGGGATCATAGAAAGGGGTCGGATCGACCCCGTCGACAATAGCTTTAAATATCACCTCTTTTTGGTCATTGGTGAATTCGTTGATGGTTTCAAGTATAGGTTTAAAATCAACATTATACATTTTTAGTCCTCCTTTATTAATTATTATTCAATAATCATATTATTACATTTATATAATATATAATCGAGTTCCCCTAAGGTACGCTTTTATAATATAAACATTGTAGTAAAAATAAATAGGAAAGGACGATTTAACTATGCTATTTAAAAAAGATGCATTGGAAGATAACATGAATGAAGATATTTCATTGGAGAGTGCAGGTCTCATTACGAGTGCTATTCTTATGGAATCTTTGTCTGCCGATGAGATTGACATGTTCGTGAATGATGCTTCTCTTGTTGAGGCTGCTATCAATGAGCAGATCGTTACCGAGAAAACCATTGTCCGTTTGGATAAGAGTGCAAAGCTGAATCGAGCATTCAAATCCGCCTTGTTCACTGTTGCTAAGGAGAAAAAAGATCCTCTTTATAAAAAGCTTGTGAAAGTTTGGAAGATGGAGCGTTTTCTTGAAGCTAAGATCGAAAAGAAATACCAGGCTGAAGCTACTCGTCGGGCTAAGATTATGGTTAAGAATCTTAAGAAATCGAAGGTTAAGACCATCGCTAAAGCCGGTGTAAATGCTGCCTCCAAAACTATTGAGAAAGTTCTTAATAAGGTTGGTAAAAAAGAAGCCGAATCCACAAAGAAATAAATTTTATGGTGTCAGTAACATTAATAAGTTACTGACACCATAGTTTTTTGTCATTCCTTGAAAATATATATTATAATAAAGATAATAACACATTTATAACTCTTTAGGAAAAGATAAGGAGAGGATAGTATGGGAGACATTTTTGCAAAATTAAAAGAAAATATGGCGAAAGAAGACATCGTCATACAAGAACTCATGTACGATGAAAAGGAGTATAATAAAGTCTTTAGTCGTTTATATGATTATCTTAAACGTGGTTTCGAAAATAAAGAGATAAGAGAATTTCTTATCAAATTTAAAACAACATCGCATTCTGAAACGATGCTTATGGAAATCAGACATTTAATCACCAATATGATACTTTGGAAACCAATAATCGATTTTCAGGGTATCAATGAATTCGATGATTCATATATCGTTGATTGTACTCGATTGACAAAGAATAACATAAAAAGCTATATAGACAATAAGATTATTATACCCTTTAGAGGGAATATTTCTATTAAAAAGTCTAATAAGGCTTTAAGTGAGTTGATATTCGCGTTGTCTAAAATCGGATCTGATTTCTCCACTATAATGGCAATGTCACTAAATGTTGAAACTTTTATTGATCTTGGAGAGCGTTATCCGAGATTCGATGAAATAACCAAAATATCTATTCCCGATGATCTCCAACCAGTGGAAGTTGAAAAATATCTCCTCGATTTGAAAAATGAATACGTTTCAATCATAATGAATGATGATCAGGATAATATGATAAAACCCCTGATTGCTTCTGGGGGAGGTATCAAGATTGATCAGTTGGCAGAGTTCGGAATATCTGGAGGACTTAAACCAGATCTCTATGGTAACACGATACCGATCGTTATTAATAGCAATTTTATATATGGTGGATTGACAAACTTAATCCATTATTATATCGATGGACTCGCTGGTCGTAAATCTGTCATCATGAATAAAACCGTTATGGGTCTCAGTGGGCATTTCTCGAGAATGTTAAACATGTTGGCAACGACAGTGACTCTCAACCCATCGATAGATGACTGTGGGAGTGTTCATCCTATAAAGATTCTTGTGAAAGATAAAAAGATCCTCGCAAGATTCAAAGGTAGATATTATACAACTATATTAAATACCCCCTATAGTGTACTCCGTGGTGATGAGTTTGATTTGATCGGAAAAATCATTTATGTACGATCCCCGGCTACATGTGCATCGAAAAATGGCATTTGTAATACCTGCTATGGTAAGATGGCTGATATCAATAAGAATATTAATATAGGTGGATATGGAGCTACCAAAACAACAAAGAAATTATCTCAGGATATCTTGTCAACAAAGCATCTTCTTAAGACAAACTCACAAGAGATTAAATTCAATGATGAATTCTATAATTTCTTTAGTGTTAAGGGAGATGAGATTGTTTTAAACGATGAGTTAAAAGATGATATAGATAATTGGAAGATCGTTCTTCCGATGACATCATTAACTCCCGATGAAGAATATGAGGGGCAGGGCGTAAGTTACGCAACTCATTATTTTGATTTAGTGAATGTTAAAACAAATGAGACTTTTCGAATGAGGGAAGTTGCAGATACTAAGTTAATCATTTCGGAAGACTTCTTTAAACTTATTACGACAGTTGATAAAAAGAATAAAGAGCGTAATGCGACGATGTTGACTAATATCGATGAGGATATGATTATATTCTTATTCGAAGTTACCAATAACGAATTAACAAAACCATTATATTCAATTATGGCTCTATTGAATAGAGTTGAGCACGAAGGATGTAAAACTATATCCGAAATGTGTAGCAAATTACTAGATCTTATGTTGGAATCTGGTATTGATCTGCTCTCAGTACATGCTGAAGTTTTGATAAGGGTTCTTATTAGGTCTAAATCTAATATTTTAGAATTTCCTAACTTCACAGAGTATGGACCAGAGTCCCAGTATCAGATATTAACAGTTCTTAATGCTCTTGTAAGAAATAAATCGGTAACAATTGGTTTATCTACACAGGATCTGAAGAGACAGATTATGAATCCTTTGACATATTTAAAGGATGGAACAAGTTATTTGGATGAAATGTTTAAATAACTTAATAATCCCGGTGTATACATAAAACGTATACACCGGGATTTTATTTTTTAATTAAAAATTAGATCTGTTCCGACATTATTATAATTACTATAAAGGAAGTGAGAATTGTATGATACAAGTAAGACAAACCAGTATCATCATTCCTGATTATAATATGGGGGATAACCCAAGACTCGAAAAGAAACTATCACTATTTAATGATGTCTATTTCAGAGTTGAATATAGAGGGATGAGGTACAATGAACAAACTAAAGAACTAAGAGTTCCACGAGGAATTGATGTTGGAACTATTAATAGAAATATCAATGAATTACAATTCGAGAATTCATATTCTCAATATGATAAAGCAGTTTTTAATCTTACCGTTCCACCAAAAGATAAGATTCAAGAAAGAGCTATTAATTATCTATTAGGCTCTGATAAGAATAGAGATACGAGTAGACTATCTCAGATTGCTCTTAATCTTGATACTGGCGATGGTAAGACATATTGCACCATAGCGGCGCTTAGTTTTTATAAGTGTAAATCTATGATCATTACTCATTTAGATAAGATCAAAAGACAGTGGATGGATTCATTTCTCAAATTCACCGATCTTCATGATGATTTTATTTGTGATATTGATTCTTCATCAAAAATGAGAAAGTTAATGAATATGAGAAATATTCCTTATAAGGTATTTTTCATAAATCATCAAACAATCAATTCTTTTGTTTCTTCCGAGGGAGCCGAAGAATTAGAAAAGTTCTTTGAAAAGATTCGAATTGGTATTAAAGTATATGATGAAGCCCATTTAAATTTTGGTAATATCATTACAACCGATATGTTTTCAAATGTGTACAAGACAATATATTTAACCGCTACATTAGAACGTAGCGATTTTAAAGAGAATGCATTATATTTATTCTGTCTTAAGAATGTTATTAAATATGGAAGCTCTGAGATAGTCAACAAAAGAAAGCATATTGTTTTCGTTGGTTATTTATTTAATTCAAATCCAAGCAATGATGATAGAGTAAAGGTTCTGGGTTATAAAGGATTTGATAAAAATTTCTATATAGATTATCAGATGAAGAAGGATTCGTTGATGATTGCTATAGTAGATTTATTGAATTTCTTTAATAAACAAGATGGAAGAACCTTAATATTATCGTCTAAAATAGATTCATCTAACAAGATAGCTGAATATCTTAAGAGTGTATTTCCAGATAAATTGATCGGAGTTGTAAATAGTACAATTCCCGAAGAAGAGAAACAAAAAATAATGGACACTTATGATATTATCAGCTCTACTCCAAAATCTGCTGGTACTGGAGTAGATATTTCCAATATAAGATTTTGTATAAACACAGAACCTTATAGTTCTGGAGTAATGGGTAAACAAATATCGGGTCGTCTTAGAATGATCGATGCTAATACAAACTCGTTCTATATTGAATTAGTGGATAAAGGATTCGATAGAGTTGTTAAGATGTATAAGAAACGTTTACCGTTATTTAAGAAAAGATGTTTAAAAGTAATAGAAATGGATAAGAGTAAATAACTCTTATCCATTTATTTTATAGTGGGAGGATTTTATGTTATGGTGAGACAAAAATATGAAATTGAAAAATCTGATATGGGAAAATTATTCCATGTTAGTTGCAATCCAAATTTAACATCGTTAATACCATTAATTCCAGCAAATGCTGTGGCTGGTTTTGAAGATTATTGGACCCCAAGAATTTGTTTTTCTACATCTATAGGAAAGTGTTTAATGGCAATGGAGCCATATGAGCCAATTTTATATGTATTTACTCCATTATTGAATGAAAAGTATCACGGGGCTAGATTTATAAAGCCCAGTCCTTATATGGTAACCGATGCTGATTTCACAGATGAACATTGGTGTCTTAATGAAATAGATGTTGAGTGTATTGGTAGTATTACTAATTGGAGAATAACCGAAAAGAAATATAAAAATAGCGGAGTTAAGAAACGATTATGTGTTAAAACATATGAATACGATTTTACACCAATAGAAATGAGGAATTTAAATGTATATTAAATATGAAAAACATGTAACTGTTTGCACAGAATGCCCTTTCTGTATTAAGATAATGAGAGGGTTGAATACTGTGGAAAGCTCAAGAAACTTATTCCTTGTAATGTGAATAATGAAATATACTTTAAATGTGCTAATACCGAGCTTATAGAACCAGCGGTGTCTTTTTCGAAGGATAATCCTTTTCAGAAATGGCTTATTGTATATAAATATTTTTTACCTCTACCAATACATGATTCGGAGAAAGAAAAAGTCGATAGAGAATTTCCTGGTATATCTCTAATAGCATCAGTTTCAGATATTGTCGTTTTGAGGACTAAGGATTGTAGTGTAATATACAAAGGTCCGTCAAAATGGCGAGAAACAACTCTTCAGATGCTAAAAGTTGAATTGGACGATTTGAGTCCAAGTACAATACCATCTCAATATTTATCTTATCCCTTCGAAGAAAGGAAATTATATATTCAGATGGATGAGATATCATTATGCAACTTTTAGATGATGGTATTACCCACCTTAATGTGTATAGCAAAGCCCGAACTTCTATGGGAAGGATGTTAAGTAATTTTTATTATTATCCTTTTACTTGTGAAGACGGATATTTTGCTTCTGTGGAATGTTATTGGCATTGGCTTAGTATTAAAGACCCGGTTGCAAAAGAACAGGTTCGATGTATGAGTGGAAATAATGCTAGAGCATTTGCTAGAATGATTCACAAAACAGAGGAGAAAGAAATTATTCCCGATTTCAGAAGAAAGATTCTATATGCTATATGGATAAAATTAATCAATAACAAACATCTTATAGATAAAGAATTATTAAAATTGCCATTTACTCATTATTATCTATTTGGGGGTAAAGTGGTTGAGCCAAATGATAACCACGAGTGGTTTATTGATGGTTTAAAAATTATGTGTAATCATATAATTGATAATAATTTATAGGAGGGATATCCATGTTTGTGGCAACTTTAGATGTATATCGAATATCATCATATGACGCAGGCAATATATTATTAAAAGAATTTCCGAACAATTTGAGAATGATACATGAATTTAGAAACTTTATTATGAAAATTGATAATAGGTTCTATGGATTAAAATTATCATCGTTCGTAGATCGTGGGTGTCGTTTTAATTGGATCACTAGCAAGAATTATGATTTTGATGATTCGAGATCTACTATTTACGAAGCATGTCGTCGGCATGAAATTCCTAAAATTTTATCTGTTAATAAAATGGAATTGATATTCAACGATACTGCTCTTCCAAATTTCAGAAGATATTCGGAAGCTGTAAGAAGCAATCAGAAAGACCATTATATACCGGGAGATTCGTACTATATTGATGGTCGGAGATTTGCGGATAATAAGATCGGTGAAAAGAAAGCAATAGAGTATATGATGTCTTCTGGTTTAAAAGAAGACGATGCAAATCTCTATTTGCTTTTAATTGAAACCGAATCCCCGAAATTTAATTTCGGGGGATAATATTTCATCATTCATCGAATAAGAAATGGGGGTATTATAATGACATCGACAACACGCAGAAACAGAAGACTTGAACAGAGAGAAGCGAAACGTCGTAGAAAAAACAGAATTAAGATGAAAAGAGACTATGGTGAAATAATCAGATCGACGAGAAATATAATTGACAAGGAGTTTATCGATTATGTATCCCACCAGAAGACCTAACATTGAGGACTTTATAATGAATTTTAAAAAGGGTCACGATAAAGTTTCTATAGAATCTATATTCTTATATGGAAATTGTTATCATTTCTCATTGATCCTTTCACAATTATACCCTGGTGGTAAAATTATGTACGACCAGATGGACGGACATTTTATTTACAAATATTTTAATTCTTATTATGATATAACTGGAAAGATTGGTCATATTGAAAACCATGATGTAATTGTTGGAATTGATGAATTGGAGAGCATCGATCCACTTTTACATGAAAGAATTATTAACGATTGTGTGTGGAGGAAATAACTATGGTAAAATTCTTTAAGGTTAGGTGTTCATACAATGAAGCAAAAAAATTTTCTTTTGAGATGGGGATTGATGATAATAAATGGATACACTTAGCAGACTATGCCAAGTTCACCGTTCCTGATGATTCCAAAACTCTTAATACCGCTTTAAAAGAAAGATTCGGAGCGGTCGAATTGGTTAAGCAGGGAGGAAGGAAAAAATGATTAAATTTGTAATGAAATATTATCAGTTATCCAAATATGGATTATTATTAATATTTCGCCACGAAACGAAACGGTTATATGGCAGTATAACCGTTCAGTATGAGGTTTAAAGATAAAAAATAATAAACATGTCAACAATGTATTTAATCAAATACATTAAAGGAGTGCTTTAATTATGGCGTATAATAATCAAAATAACAACAATAACAACGAAGAGAGAAATGAAAAGAGTGTAAATACAACATCTTTTCAACTCTACAACGCAAACAGTTTTGACCCCAGTACTGTGGTCTTCGGTCTTTGGAACGGAAACGTTTCCATTAGATTCCATCCGGCTCTCGAAGCCAACAAGAGAACCGAAGTCAACGTATTTAACTATGAGCAATCTTATTCAACTGCTATCAGTTTGGACAAGGCTTGTATTCTTTTTAAAGGTCTTAAGGAAGTAATTTTTCCCGCTTTAGAAAAAGAGGAAATTGCTTCTATTGGTGTTCCCGTTGGAGCTGATAACTTGTTTGTTATCGGAACAGGTTTTAAGGACAGCAAGGGTTTTAAACCATATATTGCTCTCTTTAAGAATGTGGATACCAACACCCTTAAACCCGGGTTCTCGATTTATTTCGAGTTCAATATCCGGGGTTCAATCAATAACTATGATCCCACAAGTGGTGCTTTCGAAGAGAAGAATAACTATAATGAAATTTATACGTTTGCTCTTTTCCTTGAGACTGCTATAAAGGGATTGTTCCATAGTTATACTCATAGCCAGAGATATGTTAAATTCGGTTATGATAACATGATCGCTGATAACATTAAGAGAATGGCTGAGTCGATGGGTCTCTCCGCCAGTAGTGGACGGAGCTCTTATTCCAGAGGCAATGCATTCTCTGGTAGAGGAAACTCTTCTGGACAGAGCGTTCCCAAGGATGACGATATTCAAGCAGTAGAGCAGTTCGAGAATATTGATGAACTTAACTCTCTGATGCAGATGAGTTAATTTAAAAAGCCGTATAGGGAATTTCCCTATACGGCTTTCTTTTTTGTCTTAGATACATAAAAATAATAGGATAAACTATATTATAAATTCATATAGGAGGGATATATATGTTTGATATTCCTGATTCTTATCTTGATATTTTGGACACCTTATTTGATAGAGAAGATCAACTGGATATTTTAGTTGAAGAATGTGCTGAACTTATAAAGGCCTGTCAAAAACTCAAAAGAATTAAAAAACAAACCCTTAAAACGTCAATAAGTGATAGGGATAAAACAGATGAAGCATTGAGTAATCTTATAGAAGAGATGTCTCATGTTATTACTTCATCTGCATATGTCGCTAGAATATTTAATATCAGTAAAGAAGATATTCTGTCGGAGGTTCAGAAAAAGGCATCTGAATACTCTTATAACATCGATTGGAGGGATTGATGATGAATGAGACTTCAAGTGTAATCTTTACTTTATTTGAAGATGTCATTAAAACTCCCAATATTCGATTAATAAAGGATATAACCACTAAATATTTTACACAATATTCGTCTATGGTGGATATGAGTAAAATAAAAGATAAAACCGATGAAAGACTTCATGTTTTCCTGATGAGAAGAAAGCATGAATTATTTTTTGAAGATATTATGAAGAAAAGTTTCAATGTTCCTGAGTCCTATTTTTATCTCCATGATAACATTGAGGATCTATATCTCAATGAGGACTTTTTGGATTTTGCTTATTCTTTAGATATATTGAATGCGAAAAACACTATAGAGAAAATTAATGTGTGGTCTTATGAATATGATGATCGCATTAATTTAGATCTATTAACAAGATATCCCCAGAGTAAAATATCATATGTTAATGGAGATTATCTCGAAGCAATACATAAGACAAAACCGCATCTTATTTGTGTTAATAGTCTAAAATATGTTTTACCTCTGCTTGATACAGACCTTGCTGGGGTTGATATATTACTAGCTATTTATGGATATAATTTCAACGTAGTCGATGGATATCTAGAACCAAAAATTCCGGATATTCAAGAGCAAATCAAAGCCAAAGGAGGTAAGTTAAATTTCTTTATTCCTAAAGGTGGTATATCTTTAGATGTATTTACCAAGAAAGAAATTGATGGAATAAGAGATCTTACCAACATCAAGGAATTCAACTAGGAGGTGACAGAATGAGTATTGAAATTGTTAATGACGACATTTTCAATTTTAAGAAAGGCGTTATTTGCCAACAGGTTAATTGTAAGGGCAAAATGGGAGCCGGTCTTGCTAAAGATATAGCTCAAAAATGGCCCTTTGTTAAAGAAAGCTATTTGAAGTTGTTTGATAACAATCCCAATGGTGTTGGACTTATGGGGACAGTACAATTTGTTCCTGTTAAACATGATCTTATAATTGCCAATATATTTGGTCAATTTGATTATGGTCGAACTCCATTTAAGACCTACACTGATTATAAAGCTTTTGATACAGCAATGAAAAAGGTATGGAAATTTGCTGTTGAAAGTAAACTATCGGTTGCAGTCCCATATAAGATTGGATGTAATCTTGGTGGTGGTGACTGGAAAGAAATAGAGAAAATCCTCTGTAATACTTTTGTGTATAATAGAGCGGTTAGACTTTATATATATCATAAAGAAAGATGGGATGATTGATCATGGCGAACAATACTATTACCATGAAATTCAATGTTAAAAAAGGATCTAATAATATAAATGGTATTCGTTATGATGAACAATCATACGAGAAAGCGTTGAATGATTATAAGATGAAAAACTCATCCTATCCATATGTCTATGCTTATATCTCAACACCCAATACTATCGATATCAAATTGGACCCATGTTCTTGCATTGGTAAAATTCTCGAAATTGATGAGAATAGAGACGAGGCAGTTGTAGAGATTCTTGATGAAAAACTCTATTCTCAATTTAAAAACATGGAGTTGACACTCGGACTTTTTGGTTATGTCAATATCCCAGATAATGTCGATGATCCCTTTACCATAGTAAGAATAATGGGTTATTATTTACTCAATAAAAATAATGATCCAATTAAAAAATCGTAGGAGGAAATTAAATGTACACGTCTAATATCAATATCATCAACGAGGCTGATTTCAAGGAAGTAGTAAACTATGTTTTTGACAAGGTTGCTACCGTATTATCTCGCTCACTTGGTCCTTATGGTAGTACGACTATCATTGAAAAATTTGGGGATATTCATATCACCAAGGACGGTTGGCAGATTCTTAAGAAGCTCTGCTTTGACGATCAGAAGGCTTCCACTATCCTGAATCTTCTTGTTAAGATTAGCTCACAGGTTGTTGTTAATGTTGGTGATGGTTCGACAAGCTCGATTGTGGCTGCCAATCATATTTTCACCGGCCTTAACAACGAAACTAAGCTTAAGTATATGAGACCTAAAGAAATTGTCGATAGACTTGATGAAGTTGTCAAGAATATCGTTGAATATATCCAGAGCAATGCAACTATGATCGATTCTGAGAACGATGAAAATTGGTCTCAGAATATCAATAAGGTAGCATTGGTATCAACAAATGACAATAAGATGATTGCTGATATCATCGAGGATATCTATAAGAAAACAAAGAATCCCACTATTGAGTTCGTAACTTCTAAAGACAACGAAACTACTCATAGTATTGTCAGAGGTTATAAGCTTAAGAATTCGGCTATGCTCGATAGAGTTTATATTAACGATGAACTTACTAATAAGTGCACCGTTAAAAAACCAATGGTTCTTTTGTTTACAAGTACAGTAGATATTCAGACTGGGTTTGAATTCATTCAGAGAGCATTAGAAATCTCCAGACCTTCGGGAAGACGGTTGATTGTTTTGGCTCCTTATTATGATAGATTTGTTCTTAACCAGATTAAGACAGAAACTAATCAGGAATTCAAAATGACCGGAACCTCTTCTTATGTCGTTGCGACTTCTAATTTGATGAATAATTTCGCAAAGAATACTTATAAAGATCTCTCGATTCTTCTTGGTTGTGAACTCATCACTGAAGAGGATATCTCCATGAGAGAACAAATGAAGATGAAATATAATCAAGAGATGGGTATGTTTAGGGAAAATTCTGAGAAATATGAAATGCCCCGACTTGAGAATATCGATATTCTGAAGTTTATCGGTGAGTGTGAATCGTTTGTCATCGATGAGCACGATTCAGTATTTGAAGGATTCCCGAAAAAGAATGAAGGAATGTATCAAGTCTGTTTAAAAGATGCTATGGCTAAATACACCGAAGAGAAAGATCGCTCTAAGAAAGCAACTATTCTCACAACTGAATTATACCAAGCATCTCAGAGACTTTCGAAGCTTCGTTGCCTGATGGGGACCATCAACGTTGGTGGTGCTTCGAATCTTGAAAAGGTTGCTAACATGGACTTGGTTGAAGACGCTGTCAAGGCTTCTGAATCGGCTTTTTATAACGGTTATAATACCGGTGGTAGTATTGCTGTTGTGAATGCTGCTAAGACTCTTGCTACGACTGAAACCGATCCTATTAATCTTGTCCTTTATGATATCATATCCGAAGCATTTCGGAATACCCTGAAGGACGTTGTTAATAATAAATATAAGATTTTTGATATCGAGACAAAGACTACAATCGTTCCTGATAACAAGAAGGAATATATTGATAATCTTTGTGATAAGATGATTGCCGATAATCGGTGTATTTCTATTATTGACAACGATGATAAGGAAATCATCAATTCGTCTATGACGGATATTGAGATTCTTAAAGCAACTGTATCAATTATCTCCTTGCTTATTTCGAGCAATCAATATGTTACTATTTCGACTCAGAATTCGTAACTAAAAGATATTAAATAAAATTTTATAAGTAACAAAAAATTAATGAGACTGTTTTCATTTTTAAACAGTCTCATTAATTTACCCGCTTATTAATAAGGAGGGATTAAAAACACTATGAAGCTACATGAATATTTAAATACCCCGATGGGGAAGGGTAGTACAGCAGTACAGAATAAGCTTATTAAAGATGACTTGGATAAACGACTTGAAAAATTAATCAAAGAGAAAAAAATCAATGTAAATGTTTTCACAACTAAAAAGATGGTTATCTATTTCTTATTTACCATTGGGTCTGAATCGGAAAGAGATAATACATATGACATCTTGTTGGAATTTAATCCCGATGCAATACTCGAATCGATGGCTTTATCATTAGCTAATTATGATTTGAGATTCTTCTCAAATTGTCCTAGCTTTGTATATACATTTGCCAATACATTTTATAAGAAAGATTTACTTATTAGTGGAACCGAAAAACTTTATTCGTCGATTGTTTTAAATCAAGAAGCCGAGATAAAGAATCCTAATAATATAGTAAACTTCGAAAAAAGTATTTATTTCGCTTGTAAATATCTAGAGCTTAATCCAGAAATGTTATTAAAACCATTCCTTGGATTAAAAGCCCAGATGTTATCCAAGGAAGCTATTATATATAAACTGAGAAAGTTCTCTACTATCGATATAGAAATAACTAAAGAGAACCAACGGCTTCAAAAAGAAAAAGAAGAAAAGAAAAAATCAAAGGAGTCAATCCGAAAGAGTTATAATCCGGGAGAAGATTATAAACGTTCTGTTAATGCGATCACCGGAACTAAAATAGGACGTATATCGCCCAAGGAAAAAATCAAACCCAAGAAAAAGAACTCCACTATCAGAAAAATATAAAACTATATATTATATACAGGCAAGTATAGACATGGAGGGTTTTTGACATATGAATGATATTGTGCGTGTAGATGAGTGGATTCCCGAATTGGGGGATTGTTTCGTTGGTTACAAGAACAAAGTATTCGTAGTTCCCTTTGATGGAATATTCAAGAAGGAGGAATTCGAAATCCTCAATAACTTTATAATTAAGAAAGAAAACTATGCAAAGAAACTCGATTTAATCTGTCATTATATCAATTACTTTATTAAGTTCTATGATGATGACAAAGAGCTTCTATTGGCATATTTAAAGCTTAAATCTATTATGGATAATAGTGAAATGAAGGTCGGAATTAAATCCTTCATTAAAACTACATATGGTATTCTATTAACCGATTCTATAATTGAAAAAATAAATAGGATGGTTGAAGATAACTATTATGTAGATTTGACCGCTTCTTCAAATGGTAAGAAATACGCCGATATTCTCCAGTTTAATAATGAACATGGAAAGAAATTGATGGCAATTTCAACTGCTATGAAGATAATGGTTCCTGTTATTTTTCATTATGCTTCGGTTAAGAAGCTAACTAAACATGATAGGTTTATATATAGATTCTATGAAAAGTTGTTCACTATATTTGGAGAAGAAGACCAAATATATAATAAATTGTGGGCCACCGTTTCTGCTAAAATAAACAAGAATGTGGCCACCAATAAGAGAATGTGGGAACAGCGTGAAATCTTTGGCACAAGTCCTGATGGATTCTTAGATGAGTTGCTTCAAATTAAAATTATATCTGAAAATATGTTTAGATATACTTTTAATGGGAATGTGATCAACTTCAATTCCGTTATATTAAGGAATCAGTTAAGGTACTTTTTAGATGATACTTATGATTCTGATATTGTACCATTATCATCTGATAAGGATTCCGATGGATTATCCAAGATGGATAAATTCGAAATCTCGAATACTATTATTGATGAATCCATAGTCATTTTGGCTAAGCCGTCGATAAAGAAAACTATAAAGGATTTGAAGAAGAAAATCCATATAGAGATTTCAAAAGAGGAGATAGAATTTTACAAGAGGTTTCATAAAATGAGCCCTTTTCAAACAGAACTCGCTTTATATTTCTATGTAAAATATTTCGGAGGATATAGAGATCTTCATATGTTAACCAGAAAGCAATATATTACTATTATGGTTATGCTTAAGAAGATACTCCAATCCCAGGGTCATTTGTATCTTCCTCAATTAATAAGCGGGAATATTGAAGGTCGTCTTAATAATAGAGCAATTCAGAATATGAAATTCCTAGGCAAGATAACAACGTCTTCAGTGTACAAGAACGTTATCGAAAATAAATATTCCGTATTGACTTCATTCGAGGGACCTGATATTCTTATAAGACTTCTGTCAACAATAATAAACTCATCATTTTCGTATGTTGATTTTGATTTACCGGAGGTTATTGGTAAACCCATCGAATTCAATAGCGATGTGTTATCGGATGAGTTTCTTCAGTATGTAAATATGATATAATAAATAGAGCCATATAATTAATTATATGGCTCTATAATATTTTTTGTAATTTATTGATTAATGATTATATATTATATCTATAATAAGAAGTATAAAAAGGAGATATAAATATGAAAAAGTTTAATAAGAGCTTTGCCAAAGCTGTCAATAATTCCATTCGGAGAGTTGCTAACGATCGGATTGAATATCCGGTTGATTATGTAACAATGGTACTTATGAACCCCTCGTGGGTTATCGGCGCTATCGGAGCTTTGTATGTTCCGATGCTACTTTTGTTTATTTTATAGGAGGTTAAAAATGGACAACTACAGTAGAAGTTTGGTGTTTGAGCATTACATCATCAACGCCGAGGAAAAGGAAGAGTATGGTGTATTCTTTCGGTTACCTATCACAAAGGTCGAAGTGAGCGATTCGGGCTATAAACAACTTTCTCCTTGGAGTTTTATCAAGAAACTTAAGGAGAATGTGTTATTTCGGTTATTTCATCTTATGATTAATAGGAGAATTACTCTTGATCTTTTGAAAAATGGTATGGGTGATGATTGCTGTGGGTTTTACATCAACAAGTTCGTTAGCCCTATATATTTCAAAAGATCTTATCGGAGAACCGTTGCTCGGGCGATGAAACCCGATCTCGAAATTGAATCTATCGTTTCATATGGTTATGAATCTGAATATGAGGTCGTTTGTGGGCGATGTGTTGTTGAAAAGACAATCATCAAAACAACAAACGGCACTCGAAAAATTATCAACAAAGGAGAATATAAATTTACCTATATACACAATATGACCGAATTTCTTAGAGGTGAGAGGATATAGGAGGGGTTAAAATGCCGAGTTTTACATTTAGTTCGACTCATCAAATTGAGGATCTTTATGTTCCCAATCCAGAAAAATGGTATATTATGCCAACCGAGAATGTTTCTTTGTTTCTCGAAATATCTGATGGTGCAAACTCTGATTTTCTCGATATGCAAGAGGGAATCATTTATCGTAGGGTGGATCAATTAATTCCATTGAAGGTATTCCTATCCTTTTATGTCACCCTTAGAGAAATTCTCAAAGATGAAGAAATCAATAGGATGAAAGACAGTTTACGGACTTTGAACTATCGTATTGAGTCCGTTAATTTAATCATTGGGGTTCTTGAAGAAGTGGATATGATTTCAGCATTAAAAGACATATACGGATTTGAACTATCCAGGTTGGAGGAGATCTGATATGCTTAAACTGGCAAAATCTTATGAGGCGTCTTTAAACCTAGAATGGGAAAGGATGGCATTTAATCCTAAATACAAATATCTCTTTTCTGGGTCTGGTTGGACTTATAATGTGACCATTGATAATTCATCAACCAATCGAATTCAAATGGTGAGTGTTGATTCGGAAGATGATATCATTGGACTTTTCTCGGCCTCGGTTGATCGAGAGGCCAAAATTATCGATGGGCTCACTATTGTTAACTTTAGAGATTCTAATATTACATTCTCCCGCGATATGTATAAGTTTCTCTCTGATTTATTCCGTGTGCATCGATTTAGAAAAATTGAGTGGTATGTTTTTGTTGGCAATCCGGCTGAAAAAATGTACGATAAAATCGTTAAAAAATACGGTGGTCGTATTGCCGGTTATAGACTTGAGACGTGTGTTGGTTTCGATGGAGAGTATCGTGACATGAAAATGTACGAAATCTTCAAAAGGGACTATGATAATTATATTAAAGGAGGTAGAAAATCGATGATAACAGCACAGTCGGTATGGGATGTTTTTAGCGATTGTCTTTTTGATGAAGACGAGGAAGCTGAATTACCAACCGGAGAGTATATCGTCGTTGACGGTATTGGTTGTAGGTTATACTTTAAAAGATCTGAGATTGAAAACCGCCGGAAAGATATATCTCTTTTGGTAGATGCGGTGATTGATCCCAATGGCGGACTCACTTGCAGATACCAAGATCTTCAATTCGATAAAAATGGTATTGAATGGGGTTCAGAGGATGATGCTAAGAGATTGATGTTTCTCGGAATTGCAATCGGGCGCATTCGATATACTCCGGCAAAATATAAACATGGTCGCCGGAATACCTCAGATCATCAGATAACATTTATCGATGATGCCACAGCGGTTCGGACATTGACTATAGTATAAAGGAGGTAGACAAATGATATCTGCTACTCGTGTAAATGAGATCTTTCTTGATTGTCTTTTCACCGAAGAAGAACTGGAGAAATTCGATGGCCAGCCAACTGAGAACGATTATATTCGCGTTGATGGTGTTACCATCACGGTTGGATTTAACCCAATACGGGTTGAAAAATACCGGGATGAGATATCCGCTATCATTGGCGAACTCGATGATGGTTTCAAATGGGGGCGTTATTTCGACTCTCTTTCATTTGATAAAGATGGAAATCTGTGGGGTGAGCGCAAAGATGCCGAGGAGTTAATGATGTTGGGTATGGCTATCGGTCGTATCGAGTATCATCTCGGTAAGAGTGTGTGGCAGCTATTTCCTGGCTCAGTTCCCCCTATCAGGGTTATCCCGGAAGCAGAAACAACAATGACAGACAAAGAAGGAGAAAAAGAAATGATGGATTACACAACTGACACGGCGGCTAACGACAATATGGAATTCAATGGCGCTGAGCCTTCCGATTTCATTCGCTGCAACAATCGCGATATTCAGATTTCCAATATCTATACCATCATGCTTCAGGGCGTTGTTCATGAGCCTGATGCGCTCAATTGCGTATTCGAGCGGCGTGGTCGTGAGTGTGTCCCGGATTATGATGACGATGGCCGACGTTCTGGTTATGAGGAGCGAGACGTTCGCTATAACCTCGAGACCGGAATCAAGAGCAGTTGGGGAGATCACATGTTCATGAGCATCGAGGATGCTTCGAATTTCGTGAAGCTCTTCGACACTCTCATGCACGACGAAGATGGTATTATGTCGTTCCGTGTGGGGACAATCGCCTTGTACAGCATCAATAAGACGATTCTTCAGATTCGTCTTATTAAGAAATGCCTTACTCGGCTTGGTATCATCGATCATTTCCCGGCGTTCAATGAGTTCACGTACACAACCATGACTGATGAGGAGTTCAGCGATCATGCCTATCTTGTCACCGGTAAATTCATAATTTACCGGACGGTTATGTGTTTGTCTCCCCGATGAACTCACCCCAAGCGAGCGTGAAGATGCGAGATTCGCTAAATTCCTTGACAAGGCAATCAGCGAGGATTAAATACCACGACATAGAAATAAGAGCATACGAATAAAATCGTATGCTCTTATTTTTTTTATCTAATATATAGGGCTTTGCGACTAAGATGGAATGTATCAGTCCATTTTGATAATAGATCTGATTTCTGATTAGCAGCATCGGACCAGTCATCAATCTTTAGAGTGATTGTACCATAAGCTGTGCTTAGTTCATTATAATACTTCAAAGCATTATAAAGAAACTCTTTTATGTCTAACAAAGCCAATTCATGAAAAGCTTCATATAATGTCATTGGGATCGTAGAAAGATTCTCATCGTGTACTAAACCAAAGTCAAATTCAGCTTCACCATATAAAGCGGTAATATTATAAAGTATCAATATATTGGGCTCTCTAAATTCCCAAGTAAAAGGTGGAGTAACCAGCGATGTTAAATCCTGATTCAATTGAGTCATCATTATTTCTCCAAATAATTCGGAGCTTTGATAACCCATATTAGGATCTAAGTAGTTACCACCCATTGGTCTATTTCGAGGTTCGATATTATTGATAGTTATTATTCGTCTTCCGGCAACAAGTTCTTCAGGAACTCGATATATGCTTCTTTCGTATGATTTATCAATAGGTGTCAAATCAGCCAATTTAATAAATCGGCGCATATTATAAGGATAATATACACTAAAGATTGGAAGGGTTTTTATTCTTAAAACATCCATCAAAGCTTCATCTGGATTATCAAATGGAAGCTTAATCTGATAGATACCTAAGCTCATTTTAATAGAGGTTAATAAATGGCCAATGTTTACCATTGATTATCCCTCCTTAAAATATCTTAGACATATAGCGAGATATATCTCTTTCAATCTTCTCTTCAATTGGAGCTTCAATCTTACCCATGGAAGATTCCATAACGACAGATTTAAGATCTTTACTGAGTTTAAAGCTGTTAACAGAGCATTCCATAATATCGGAAATGATCTGAATATTCTTGGACTCGGAAACAATGTAATCGATCAGCGATGATTCGGTTACAGCTTCCATGTATCCTTCCTTGACAACATTCGCAGAATTGATATCCTTTGAAATCAATTGCACCTCGCGAATATCATCAAGATAAGCAGTTTTATGACTAGGGAGAAATACCCAGTCATAAGTAACGATATGAGCAGGTTTAATAGCCACTTGCGATCCATCGCGATCAACTTCAAGTTTAGCAAGAGCTCTAAGACTAAACGCTGCTTCAACTCCCTGAAGAACCAATTTGGTCATTTCATTACCAAAAGAACCATTGTCGAGAGTCTCAATGACTCCCTTAACAGTATTTCCAATAACTTCGGTTGAACAGATTCTATGGGAAATTGCTTTGGGGTCAATAGTAAGAATTCTGGCTTTATCATTGGTCAGAGGATGACCAGCTTCTCCACACCAAGATTTTTTAGCCATGAGTTCTTGGATATGTTGTGCTTGGAGCCCCGGAACAATTGATGAACGCATATACTTACGACCATTACGGTTTCTGACTTCAAGGTCTTGAAGAGTGCTTTTGAAGCGAATATAAGATAGGTTGTTTTCTTTGACAACCTGTATATTTGAAGGCTTTTCAACTTCACCCATACTCTCCATTACAATGAAAGCATTAATTTTTTTTGCCATATATTTTCATCCTTTCCTATAAGATAAATAGGTCATAGTCTTATTTATTTGTTTAAAAATGGTTTTAACAATTAGTTAATATATATAAGAAAGGAGTTGAATTTATACGATGAATAGCGAGTTTAAGAAACGGCTAATAGAAGCCAAAAAAATCAACACTCCTACTTCCTATGGTAAATTTTCTGATTATATTATTCACGAGTCATCTGTCTATGATATCTTAGAGAATTGGGACTCTTTATCTAAGATTGAAAATAAAGAGTTGGCTAATTTTCTTGGTGTTATAGAATCGTTGATGAGTGAAGTGGTTGGAGAAAATCCCGAGGAAAAACTTATTAATTATAAATCTCAGATCACTAACGAATACGAAGCTTTTGTTCGTGTTCTTTATTCTATAAATGCTGGGGATAATCTTGACGATTCTGTATTCGTCCTATTGTTTGATGAATGTACAGACTCTCATGTATTGTCAATCCAATTAGAAAAAGTGATACGTTGTATTATTCATAAGAAGTTCATGATTGAAAAAATCGATCTTATTGTTAATTTGATTTTCAATAAAGGTGATTTTATTCTCTTTAATGAACTTATTCAATTATATAATAGTCTGACAATTGAAGAACAATCATTGTTTACTGATTTTGAAAATAGAGCTGATGAATACATCAAACTCCATAATATGGTTTCATATGATGGGATGGTGTTTCCAAAGGTTCTTCATGAATGTAAACCGGTTGTTCTTAAAAAAGAATTTCCCACTCATTTAATTCGTCCAAATTATTTAGTGGAAGAGATTATATCCGAAGAAAACTTTGCTACGATGAATCCAACTATAGAACTTGAAACTATTGATGAGGATGATTGTATCAAATGTGAAACTGAAGAAGATTTGGAAGAGATCAATCAGGTCACTGAATACTTCCTCGACCGTCTTATAGAAAGTTGTTTATCGGATGATGTCAACGTGGAGATCCTTGAGTTCTTTGCTAATTTCAGTACAACTTATTTCAATGATGTTGTTACGGAAGCTGGAAAGATGAAAAAGGTCGCAAGAAAGATTGCTGCCAAATCCGATGCCGCTTTACAACAAGTGAAGAAGATTGGTAGAGATGAACATGTTTTAAAAATTCTTGGTCGAAGCCTTGTTAATTGGGAAAGATCTGCGAATGATGTAATAGAGAAAATTCGCAGTAGCGATGCCAAGGAACGCAGAGAGAGAATTTTAAAAGGAACTGTCAGAGTTAAACTTTTAAAAATAGTTAGAGATACTACGTTAGCATTGGCTGTTGGTACAATTACTCTTACCCCAGCATATGCTGCTTTAACATTATTAGTTTCTACAGTTCTCAGTAAACACTTCGATGCTAAACAAAAAGCAATTTTACTAAAAGATCTTGAGCATGAATTGAAAATCATTGAAGAGAAGATTGATGATGCAAGATCTGATAATGATAAAGCTTCTAAATATAAACTGATGCGTTTAAAAAATCGTGTTGAACGAGATATCAATCGCATCAAATATAATCTTAAAGACGATTACGTAGATTATAAGAAGGAGGAGATAAAGAAATGAATTATTTCCTTGAACGCTTAAAAGAAGTCGATGGAATCGTTGAATCTGTGACGCTGGAAAATGTTATTATTAACACTTGTATTGTCATGGAGGCCCCCAATGATGAAAAGGATGTTAACGAACCGGAGGAAGAAAAAGTAAATTCCGATGATGAAGATAATGAAGACGAAAAAGAGGAGGAGACTCCTGAAGAAGAACCTGAAGAGGAAGAAGAGTCGGAGGAGGAATCTCCCGATGAAGAAATCCCATCAGATGACAATCCCGATGAAGAGATGGATGATACTGAAAATGATGAGGATGAGGAAACTTCTGAAGAAGAAACAGAAAATGATGATAATGGGGATAATAAATTATCAACATTAAAATTAATAAATAATTTTATTGATATCTACAATTCTATTTGTGAGACTATCAGTAAAATTTCGCAAATACCTAAGAAGAATAATTTTATCATCGCAATAGTAGAGCAAGTTAATCACAATTTTGAGCTTCTTAAAGAAGTTACATTTAACTATATTGTATTTAGCTATAGAGCTAATACTTATACGATCAATTTAGTTAATTATAACTACTTTTTAGAGGCTTATAGAATTAATTTGTCTCTATTATCGAAAATTAAGGCTTTTGAGGACAAACAGTAAAACAATAAAGTAAAAATAACCGAAAGGAGATATAAGTTTATGCGTAAAGAAACCGTCGAGTTTACCAAGACTATCGGCAGCTTTAATATTTCCAAGAATAAGGGATTTGATGAAAATCTTCGTAGTGTTACGGAGAATTTCAAGAATCAGTATAACTTGGATATCGTTGGCGATGCTGCCACAATCCTGAAATCCGATGAATATTCTGAAATCTATCGTGAGGCACTTTTGGAGGATCTTGATGATGGTCTTCAGGTTACTGAGGCCATGTCCGATACCAACCCTTATTCCTGCATTCGCGAGAAGATGACTCAGCTTTTCGAGAACTCTCGCTATGAGCTGGTTCGCGAATCTGCCGTTGGCCAGATGGAGCCGGTTGTCGGTCTGTCGCTGGCTGTTCTTAAGAAGAATTTCCTGTCCTGCAACTCGAAAGACGTTGTCAATACGGAAATCCCCGTTAAACCTGTTATTAAGCTGCCCTTTGAGCGTGACTTCCTGAAGGATGCCCAGGGCAAGAAATATTACATTCCGGAAATCTACTACAATGAAGAGTACAAAGAGGTTGTCAAGCTGGGTAAGGGCGATGCAATGCCCGATACGTTCTATCCTGAATCTGGCACTCTTCCCCTTCATAAGTTTGACGTTCTTGGTATTGCTGGTGGCTCGCTTGCTACCCGTGACACTCTGAATATGGATTTCTGCATCTCTGCTATTAAGGGCTCGATTCCCTCTGGTACGGCTTTTGGTACTCTGACCACTTCGGGAGCGATTACCTTTACCGTTTCCAATCTGAGCATTATGCCTAAGCAGGGCACTAATGGTGCTTTCAACAATGAAGTCACCACGACTGTTACTCTGACCACGACCAACTCTGATGCTACTGAGGATACTCCTGTTAGCATCTCCATTGGTATTTTTGGTGAGGTTGACTATTACACTGGTACTATCTCTGTTACTTCGGCTCCCAGCTATGTTACCCAGGTCAAGTTCGGTGGGCATCTGTCGAACGTGAATAACAACAACAGTCTGGAACTGGATACCGAGAGAGAAATCATTGAGTTCGTTATCCCGGATAACACCCGCATTAACACCGGTCTGACCGTTGAAAAGATCAAGGATTTCAACGTTCTGTTTGATACCGATATTACTGCGAAGTATGTCCATCTGATCGGTAACGTTCTCACCCAGACCGAAGACTCTGATGTCTTTGCTTTCCTTGACACTTCGCTGTCCAAGTGGAAGACGATGACTCACTTCCCCTTTGGTTACACCGAAGGTTTCACTGAGTCGAAAGAATTCAGTGCTACCATTCCGACCGGCAAGATGTACTCGACTCCTGAATGGATCGAGAAGGATCTGAAGTTCGCTCTTGATCGTTTCATTCAGAGAATGAAGAAGAAGCTGCGTACTCCGGATATCATGTTTGTCGTTTATGGTCATCCGAACAATGTTACTCTGCTGAACAGCAATGTTCGTTGGGTCATTGACAATGATACTCGCGTTGGCGGTATCCAGCTTGACTATCAGTTCGGCGTTCTGACGAACACCCTTGATCGCGTACACGTTGTGAGCTCGATGAAGGTTCCTGAGAAGTATGGTCTGCGTATTGTTGCGTATCCGACCTCTTCGGAAACCTATACCTTCAAGCATTACAAGTACAGCTTCAACATTGAGAATACTTATCGTAATCCCAATGCTCAGAACATCCCGAACGTAATGGGCACGTCCCGTTATCTTACCACTGAAATTCTGCCTGTTCAGGGTGAGCTTGTTCTCACTAACACCGGATTCGGCATGAGCGATTTCTCTGGTACCTATTAAGTTTTAGCTTACGTAGCTGAATCTTTGAATTCTATAGAGCCGAACACTTAATTAATAGTGTTCGGCTCTATTTATGTCCAAAAAATACTTAAGGAGGATTGTCACATGATAGATTATGATGTCCTGAAAAGTGCTGAATCGATTCTGACCGATTTGTTAAACGGCGATTATAAAAACGAAGATAATTATAATTTAATTTGCAATACACTTGCAAGAGGACTTGGTGTAAAAGGAATTACTCTTCAATTCACTACTGAAATTGAAAAGAGTTCTTACCTTAGAATTATTCCTGCTGATACTCGTGAACTTGATATATGGAATAATTATTTTAGTCGTAAAATTCATGGTACGAATGAACCAATTAACTTAAACGAGAGAGTATTCGCCATCGAAATTAATGACGATTTATATAGAAATTGTGAATTTAATTCTAAGGAATTGATTGGCTTAATAGCTAACGCAGCTCTATATAATCTCTATTCTGAAAAACCTTTTACTCTTTATATTGAGAGTTTCTATAAAGACTTTTTGAATCTCCCATCCCCAAATAAAGAGGTATTCAAAAGAATGCCTCAAATTAATAAATTGATTTATTATGTTATTATAGAGTATTTTTCCACCCCTATATATAATACCCCAGATAATCCCAATTCAACTGAAGTTGATAAAATACTTTATACTAAGCCATATGTTGAAGATTATTTGAGTGCTCTTAATAAAATCATCAACAAAAGTGGTAATTTCCTCATTAATCAAAATTTTTTAGAAATTATTGAAAATGCGAAGAATATTGGTAAATGGCTATTTAAGCACAGTGAACATCTTAGATATCGCAAGACTCGTCTCAGAGACAGTTTAACTTTCTTGCTTTCTGAAAATAACTCCAATGTTATTCAGAGAGTAACTGAGGAAGTCTATAAGAGTTTCTTTGTTAATGAGCTCTTTAGCAACACGGTTATGGAGTCCATGTCTTATATTGATAAAAAGAATAAAATCGTTAAAGAGGATATTAACTTTGAACGGCTTATTAAGCAAGAGAAAATAATTGTCGAGGAATCTCTGTTTAATAGTTATAAAGAAGTTGACAAGTTCAATTTCCCGGCTATTGATATTGTCCCGGTTGAGATTGATCGAATTGAAACTTATGATGATAAAATATTCGTTATAAATTTAATTCATGAATATCTTGATACATTATATCCGTCTATGAAACTCTCTGAGATTGAATTTAGTAAGAAAATTCGAACTCCTCGCGCTAAAGTAACCAGAGCGATTGCTGACCTCGAAAAATATCTCGATATGGCTAAATCGGCTAAAGTTTACGAAAGACAATATGGTGTCTTTATCCGTTATCCTAAGGGATATGAAGGTTAATATATAATGAATTAATACTTAGGAACTTTTTATATGTTCCTAAGTATTAATTTTTTAAATTATTGAAGGAGGGATTGTATTATGACAAATACTGTTACTAGTAAATTTTTCATATATGATACAGATACGACAAACCTATCATTTATACAAATGTCAACAGATTTGAAAATTCAAGGAATAAAGAATAACAAATTCTTTTTAAAACTATATGATGTTTCATTAAAGGGTATAGACCCTTATTCAAAAAATCTAACAACCGATCAAAGACATAAAATAATTTTAGAGTGTATACGAAATCCGTGGTATTATTTCAGAGAAGTTAGTAGAATACCAGATGAGGGCGGAACGTCCAAAAGGTTTCTTCTGAGCAGAGCCAATCTTGCTATGATATATTTAGCATTATATGGTATTGATAACTACTCTAATATCCCAAGACAGTTGGGTAAGACCCAGTCAATACTCGCTGTTATAACCTGGGCATATTTATTTGGCACAACAAACTCTGAAATTATGCTTAGTAATAAAAAGTTTGAGGATGCTAAGAACAACCTTAAACGCGTTAAATCACAAATAGATGTTTTACCACCATATCTTCAGATGAAGAATGCTTATAATAGTGAAACGGGTAAGATTGAAAAGAACTCCGATAATATCCAATCAGTTGCAAACGTTATTAACAAGAACAAGATAGTTACAAAACCATCTGCTACTTCGGTATCTGCTGCTGAACAAATTGGACGTGGTAGTACACAACCTATTCAGTATTATGACGAAGTTGAATTTTCATCTTATATTAAAACCATCGTTGAAGCTGCTGGTCCTGCATATGGTACGGCATCTGATAACGCTGATAAAAATAATGCCATCCATTGCAGATTCTTTTCTTCTACTCCCGGTGACTTAGACTCTAAAGAAGGCAAAGATGGCATGGAGATAATAAAAACCTGTTGTAAATGGTCAGAGGAATTTTATGACTGGGATAGAGAAAAAATTAAGCAATATATAACTTTCAACTCTGCGAGCAGAATTGTTTATATTGAATATTCCTATACCCAATTGGGTAAAGATGAAGAGTGGTTCAAAAAGATGTGTGCTCTTCTTAATAACAATAAAATGAAAATTAAAAGAGAACTTCTTTTGCATCGAATCCACGGTAACTCTCAATCGCCATTTGAACCTGAAGATCTCGATGCTCTCAACGAGTTAAAAGGTAAAGTTATCGAAGAGTTCTTCGTTAATACTTTCTTCTTATTCAGATTATATGAGAAACTTAATCGGAGCAGAGTCTATTTTGTTGGTGTTGACGTTTCAAATGGTTATGGTATTGATAATACTGCTGTGACTATATGGGACCCATATACTCGTAAAGTTGTTGGTGAGTTTAAGTCCCCCTTTATATCAGTGAGACAGGCTGCTGATTTATTGAGAACTCTGGTTAAGAATCATATACCACGAGCTATTCTATGTATAGAAAGAAACGCGAATGGTGAAGGCGTTCTCGATTTACTCCGCTCCTCGCCTATCGCACATAACCTTTATTGGGATAACTCCAAATCTGTTGGTGATAATATTGATCTTAAGATGGAAAACGGTTTTATTAAACAACAAGCCGCTATGAGAAAATTATACGGCGTGTGGACGGGTACATCAACCAGACCGTTGATGATAGACTTATTGTTTTCATACGTCCATGACTATAAAGATTTAATTATTGGTAACAATATCATTGAAGATATAAATGCTCTTGTTAAGAAAAATGATAAAGTACAAGCAGCCACTGGAGAACATGATGACGCTGTTATGTCATATTTGATGTGTTTGTATGTATATTATAATGGCAATAATTTATCTCGGTTTGGTTTCGTTAGAGGTGAAATCCCTGATGAAGCAGATCAAAATAAAGGATTAACATATGATGAAGTTATTAATTATTTACCCGAAGAAACTAGAGAAGTGTTTAAAGAGGTATCTAATCAAAGTGATTCTGATTATATTGCAAAAATTCAAGAAGAGATAAACCGCGCAAGAGCGGAATACAATTATATGGGTGGCCCATATTCTGATAAAAATTCCGATGTTTATGATTATGGAGCTGCCGATTTATCTTTATTCGATGATTTGAATGAATTATAATAGACGATTTAACAATTGATTAAATTTAATCATGAGAGGTTTGATATTTATGATTCAAGATAATGAATACGAAATTGTAACAGACACCGAGTTAAATTTAATATTAAATGAATTGCCATTTGATGTTATTAAGGAGAGTATAGTTCAACAGTTTAAAGACAGACTATACAATTCTCCTAATTACATCTCTATTATAACAACTAAATGCAATATACTCAGAAACAGATTTCCTGAGAATGATGAGGTTTCTACCTTTATCGATGAATCGTTGACTGAATTTTGCGAGTATATTTTGAAACTGTTTAGTAGTGAACTCGGAATTGAAATTGACGGTTCTGATTTTAATACTAAAGAACTTGTAGCAACTACAGTTTCACTTTATAATATCTATATTGTAAAGTATAATAAAAAGATGATTAAGTTCCTATATAACTATATCAAAGAAAATTCTAAATCCTTAACTGGTGTTTATGATAAACCCAAGAAGGATGTTACCACAGTTTCAGCTAAGAAGAAATTTCAAAATAATAAAGAGGCGGTATTGATACTGTCCAACCTTTTTGAAATTATCACCGATATTATAAATGAAAACAATGATACTGGAGAAGTATTTGACTTTATGAGTAATATTGGAGATTTCGATTTCAGTGAGCTGAACGATCTCATTAAACGTGGTATTATAGTTGATGATCTTGTCGAAGCCTTTTATGAAGGCATTAGACGTGAAAGTATCAACTCCCAAGGAAACGTTGTTTATTTAGAAGTTTTTAATAAATTATCTAAATATTATAATATTGGAGGTAAAAATTAATGAACCAAAAAGACCAGATAATCGATGTTGACTTTACTCCTGTTGAGGACACTGAAATCCAGGAGGTGCAACCGACTGCTGAAACTCGGGAACCAATGATGGAAGATATGCCCGAAAATTTGGAATTCCAAAATAGTCCTTTCATCAAGGCGGTTTCAACCAAGCAACAGTTTGAAGAAATTCAGCATAACATCGATAAAGCTAAAAAAGATCTTATCGAATCGGTTGAGGATGAAGAGACTCTCGACGAGATAGATCATTTTATTGCAAACAAGACAATTGAAGAGCTCGATAAAATCAGTATGTTGGAATACAGTGAATTCCTCAAGAGTATTGATTTTAAAGTGAGTAATATTGTTGATATTGAAGATCCCCAGAAACAGCTTGTTTTCTTTAAGGACTTCATTAAACACTGTAAGCGTGTCGATGACTATATCAAGGAAATGGAAGGTCTCACGGCGGCATTCGCTGAAGAGGTTGCAAAATCCAACCTTGAAATCGACATGATGATGAAGCAATATGGATCGGTGACCAATTTTACCAAAAAAGCTATTGATTCGGCATTGGAAAATGTTACCGCTAAAAATGATGAAAAGAAGATTGAAGCTTATACAAAGCTCAAGAAATCTTTTGATGACAGTTTTACTCTTGAACCGCTGAGAGAGCTGTATTCTACATTGAATCGTCAGAATGCCATTAAGGATTATAATAGCGATTCACGGACCCTCGATATCTATAAAAAATATGAGAAGATTAAAGATTTTCTTCGAATTAAAATGGATATTCTCAATAGTGCTTTTGAGAATCTTGAGAATAAGTTTCTTCCTGAAGAATATCACAAGTATCCCAATCTCATTCTTTTCCTTATCATCAGATATTATTCTTATAAGAAGATTGATTCTGTTGATAGGATGACTGATGGTATGTTTTTGAATCAGTTCCTTACCAATGTTTTTGATTTGGTCAATGGGACTATTGATGATAACGATAAAGAAGTTTTCATCAACGGAATCAAGAACGTACTCGAGTTATTCTGCAAGGATTGATATCATCAGCCTCCAAAGTTTTTATATATGAAGAAGAACGAAGGACAGTTTAAGTCCTTCGTTCTTCTTCCCTTGTTTTTAATTTTTTCAACAGTTCTGTAATATAAAGGAGGTTGATGGATTTGATTTCTAATCTAATGAGACCTACGGTAGATCATATCATATTTACCGGAAATAAATTAGATGTGATGATCCCATACCATTACATAGAGAGAAATCTCGCTACCTTGTATGGGGAGAGGATAGAGTTATTTGGTTTGGTTGACGTTCTTCTTGATGACAAAATTAAAGAAGTGCTCAATCTTCCAACCATGATAACAATCTATCCCCATGAGATTAATGAAAAAACAATTGATAATGAAAAATATGTTATTGCCACCTTTTTTAAAAATGATATTTTCACGGATGTAAATATAAGACAAGATTCATCTAATGTGGAAATATTTATAAATATGATTTTTAGTGGTAAGATGCCAAGATTTTTAAAATATAACGATATTCTAAAAGTCTGGTTAAAAAACCTGTCGTTAAATTCAATCGATTTAGGAACCTCTTCTACTATATTAGAAATAATTATAGCCGAGGTTTGTAGATATAAGAACGATCCTCAGTTTAAATTTGCTGAGATGATTGCCAAAGATCCAACCATTAGTCAATATGATTATACAATGGCATCTATTAGAGATATCTGTGCTCAGAACTCCACGTTTGCTGCACTGACATTTGAAGATATGGATGCTATGATTATATCATCTCTCAATATCAATAAATATAAAAAAGAAGAATCGGATTCTCCGATAGAGAAAACCATTAAAATGTAACTACCACAAAGCTCGACCAAATGAAACAATAAATTAAAATACTTAAATAAGGAGGAAATTAATTATGCCTAGGTCGTCTCAGATTATACCGACGTATTTACATCCCCATATTGAGACATATATAAACGATAATACACTTTTCACCGAAGAAACCGCAGCGGCGGATGAAGGCGTTAGATTTATTAGCGTTTTTATGTCTCCCAAGGGACGCGACGGTCAGATTATTTCTATGGCTAGTAAATCGGACTATATTGCTGAATTCGGTCAGCCGAATTATGAGAAATATGGTCAGCCGGGTTATATGCCTGTTGCTATTCTCTCGCAAACCAATACCAAAGTTTGGTGCATGAGAATTATGCCGCCCGATGCTACTTATTCCAACATTGTCATTCTTGCTAAAGTGAAGCCCGGTACACCAGCCGACGGTGAAAATCCGATGGTCCCCACCACTGTCATGTTCGAAAAGGCTTCTGCTGCTTCTGTAAGCAGCGAGGATGATTTCAAAACTAAAATGGCAGCACTTGCTTCTGCCAACGAAGATCCCGACATTGATGGGTTTATTAAATATCCCATCATCGGTTTTATGTGCCAGGGTCGTGGTACTTATGGTGATAAATTCCGTGTTCGTTTCACTCCCTCTCTGGCAAGTAATGATGAAAATGGCTATGTAAACTATCGTCTTGAAGTTTATAATAGTGAATCGTCTCTTACTCTCGCAGAGACTTTCACTGGTTCTCTTGACATTGATGCCGTTTATAGCAATAACTCGCTGTTTATCCAGGATCTGGTCAATGACCCTGAAAGCGGAAGCTCGAAAATCAATGCCATCATCAACACTGGCAGCCTGACTAGTGTGTATAACCACTATGCCGCTGTTGTCGGTGAAGATGCTGTTGGTTATGATAAGTTTGATCTTTTCCAGAACATGACCAGCGGTGGTAATGTTGTTTACAAAGTTGAAACCGAAGCTGGTGCTACTTCTGCTAAGCCCATTGATATTGGTCTTGCTGAAGCCCATTCTCTCCTTGGTGGTAGCAATGGTATATTTGACAATCTCAGTGATAGCGTGGCCCGTTCTACTGCTATTGAGACTGCATATACTAAGGCTTATGAAGGTAAAACCGATCCTCGGATTCTTTCTAAGCGGGCTACTCCCGCTGAGTTCATTCTCGATGCCAACTATCCCGGTGATGTTAAGGATGCTATTATTTCGCTTATTGCGACTCGTAGCGATGCCTTTGGGTCTATCGATGCTGGTATCATCACAACGGCTACTGAAGCCAAAAACTGGTCTGACACTATGAAGACGAAGGGCGACTTCCTCTTCGAGAAAACTTGTCAGCATTATAAGATTCGTGATCCCTATACTGGAAAGATTGTTCCTATGACCACTACTTATCATTTTGCAAGCAATATTGCTTCGCATATTGATTCGTTTGGTAATAACACTCCTTTTGTCGGTAAGGACTTCGCACGAATCACGGGCCATATTAAGAATACTCTGCTCCCGAGTGTCGACGCTGATGATCTGGAGCTCAAGGAGTATCTCTACAATAATCGCATTAACTACTACGAGACTCTCGACGAGAATGTTTTTGCTAAGGGTGCTCAGGGTACTTCCCAGAATGTCTGGTCTGACCTGTCCGAAATTAGCAACGTCCTCGTTGTTCTCGAGATGAAGAGAATGCTTGAAACTGCTGTGCAGTCCAAGCTGTACTCTTTTGCTGAAGCTGAAGACCGTCAGAAGTTTACCGAAATGGGTAACAGAATGTTTGCCAACTACAAGGGCACCAAGGTTCGTGATTTCACGATTTCCTTTGAGATGAATCCTTGGGAAGAGGAACGTTCGATTCTCCATTGCTATCTCGGTGTTACCTTCCGTACGATTGCTAAGCGTGGCATTATCGAAATTGATATCAACAAACGCGTATAAAAAATTTAAGTAAAGGAGGAAATAAATCATGGCTGATAGAGTAAAGACTTTACAAGATAATATTAAGTCTCACCAGAAAGACCTTACCCAGTATTCGTCTTTCCTTGGTGGTCTTAACGTTAAGAATGGCGCTCTTGAACAGTATGATCCGTTTAAGGGTGGCTACGGTCGAATCTTCTTTACGAAGATGCCCGTCTTTATGGAAGTTAACCTTCCTGAAAAGACTAAGAAGTTTAAGCATATTCTTGAATATGGTAATACAAAGATCGACGGTCTCGGTAATAAGACCATGGATTTCGAAACCATCACTGGTGGTTACGCCGGTGCTCAGTTCGAAATTCCTACGGTGCTGAAAGACGATACCACGGCAATTACCATTTCGACATATGAGTATTCCGGTTCTCCGCTTCGTGACTATGTTGCTGAGTGGCTTAACGGTATTTCTGACCAGTTGACTGGTCTGACTCACTACAACGGTGCCATGGAAATCGATGATACCATTGTTCCTTCTCAGTCTAATCAGACTGCTGAGGCTATCTATGTGTTGACTGATTCCACCGGTAAAAAGATCGAGTATGCGACGCTGCTTTGTAACATGGTTCCCAAGGGCGTTCGTATGGATCACCTTGACTACGAAAGTGGTCAGCATCCCATTGCTCAGATCGATATCGAATTCACCACGACCAAGTATGAATCCATTCAGATTAACGAAATGGCTAAACTGCTTCTTGAGAAGAATCAGATTCTGCGTGACTATAAGTCTATGACTTCTGGTTATACTGCTGATACCATCAATGCAATGCCTGTTGACACCATTACTGACTGGCAGTAATATTTGACATTAAATACACCTATAGGATTTAATCCTATAGGTGTATTTTTATGTATTAATAGTTTTCTTGATTATCAGCAGTAGATGTTGCTGCTTTCTCAATTTCTTTTTTAGTTGCTTCAATTGTAGCCTTTTTGATAATCTCCATAGTATCATCCCAAGGTAACATTGGCAAATATACCTTTGCAAGCTCTCTTAAAGCTATATCTCTTATTTTATTATCCATTGGGCCCGGTTCTGCGTTGTCACCCATTGCTATCTTTGTAATAAATGTAATGACAGATTCAGTGTTATTAATCAAATCCCCTAAGTTATTATTATTAAGACTTTTTGGTTTCGTGAGTGTATACTCAAAGGACTCGATTAAAGAGTTTTTTGTTTCATTATTATTCTGTAGTATATTAGAAAACCTTATTATCTTCTTATAGAATTCAGTTATTGAAGGATTAAAATCCAATTGTAGGCTAATAACTCTTCCTAAGAATTTTGTATTAGCCATAACTAAAGTTTTAGCATAGTCTGCTTCATTAACATAGTTCATAATTACAGAAGGAACACCGGTTGCACTAATCATATTAGTGCGAAGCATTTCCATTAGATCTGTATTAAGCTGAATATCTTGTCCGGATATAATATCAATATCCAATGACTTATCCCCAGAGGCACCAGTGGGGATATACATATCTCTCATAGCACCAACTTTAGATAGCATTGAATTTGAATTCATTATATCTAAGAAGTTTACTTGCTTTTCTTTAGTAGAACGGATAGTCTCATTGACTTTATTAGTAACATCTTTCTCAGCAGGTGACTGTTTAACATAATACACTCTTGTATCATTTGAACGAGTCAGTATTGCAATAATCTTAAAGATCAGTATAGAAAGATATAATTTGGCATAGAATAACGATTTCAAAAGAACAGAAGTTCCTTCATCCTCTTCATCGAGATTTACTTTAAACTCAGTAATATATTCAGGCGGAATGAACTGAATAGTTACTTGTCTATTTTTAATATCATAGTATCTTAGAGCAGATGCTATGATATCTTTAAACCCCTCGTTATTTTCAATAAAGGGTTTATTGAGATTTTTAACAATAACGTCGGAGAGTTTAGTGACGATATCTTCACTATCTCCAACTCTATTATAAATAGTGCTTGTCAATACACTTGTTCGTGAATTGGTTGCCAGATTACTTATATTAAAATCCTTGCTATAGATATAGTAATAGCCTATTATTTTATTCATGATTTTAAGAGGTACTATTTTAAGAGGCTCGACTAATTCAATATAGAGTTCCTCGATACCCTTATTTTTAAGTTTAAAATCAGAATCAATTCCTATTAATTCAGCATAGAAGTTTTCGGGTTGTTTTGGTTGCTTTTTAGCTTTAAAACTTTTATCTGAATTTTTTATACTCTTATCACGAAGAGCTTTGAACTCTTCCGAGTCGTTATCAAAATTACTTTCGATAATAGTTTCCATAAACATATCAACATCAAGATTCTCCAAAACACAAGGTAATGGAATTGGAGAATTAGAAATTTTTACGTTACCAAGAACGGCTTCAAACTCCTTTTTATTACCACGACCACTTTTGAAGTAATCCGAACTCAAAGCTTCCTTAACCCCAGCAGATTCTCTAGTAATATCAAAAACTCTACCATTCGTGTCTCTAGAGATACGGTTTACATAATCTTCAATCATTTTGGTATATGGAATAGTATATGCGTAATATTTTCCATATATCAACGTCTTTGTGACGATATGGTTTTTAATCTTACTCATGAGATTATACTTCTTTTCGAGTTTCTCTATCTCGGAAATATAAGTTCCGACATCTTCGTCATTGTGGTTTTCAAAAGACAGAGTTCTCGATATAGCTGAATCCATATCATCTGATGTAACAATAGAATCGCGAGTAGTTAATATAGCCTCATCAAGTTCAAATAATTTTTCACTAATATTTTTTAAATCTTGATATAGAAGGTATTTAGATTTATAGTTATTATTAATGAAAGTTTTCATCGCCGATTCATCTAAATCGAGTATATTAGTTGAACCGCCTATGACAGGAACGCGAGTATCTCTAAATAACTCATTGAAAAATTTAGAGATATCCTGTCCACCATATTGTTCAAGACTATCAAGTTCGCTAGATACAATCTCATCAACACTTCTAACCAAATGATCAAGATTTTTATCATTAACTGGTACGTTGGTTGACTTTGTAATTTTAGTTAGCAAATCATTAAAGAGCGTGTTAATATCTTGAGTTCCTTCGATTTCTTTTTTACTAACGCTCTTTTTAAGATCCTTTTTAGCCATATTTAAAGTCACTTCCTTTAAATCAATTTTCTTATGAGACTGTTTGACTATATAAAATATACCAAAAAAATAAAGGAGAGAGGTTAATCCCTCTCTCCTTTATTTATTGTTAAACTAATTCGATATTAGCGACTTTATAAATATGAAAATTGTAAATAGAGCTATCGAAACTCTCGCCTCTTAACACGAGATAAGAAAAGTTATCATCAAGTCTTATGATCGTAAAGCTGAGTTTGTCGGCTTTATCCTTAGATTGTCTCCACGAAAGAAACAATCCTTTTGTTAATCGAGTATTTACTCCATCAAATTCCACAGCAATAAATTCTTCATTTGAAGAAAGAACTGCCATCTGATCCGATGTTAGTTCAACAAAAGGAGTCATATTAGCTTGGACAAATTTAATTATTTCGAATTTGTCTATAGTCGGTTTATTCATCATGACTTTTACAAAAGTAAAAGTTTCATCTTCAACTCCGATTTTTATTTCGGTCTTATCGAGCTCAATGTAGTTTATTTTAGTCTTCTTAATCTTATCAATTGTCTTTGACATGAACTCGAAACCATTATATCTGGATAATTGATTTTTAACCATTGAAAACGATACCGGATTCTTGTTTTCTGATGAATCAATGAAAAGATTCCCCACAACAACAAATTCATCACAATATCTTTTGATGTGATCGCAATACTCCTTTAGAGTTAAAAAATCTTGAGTTTCTTTACTGATTTCTTTTTTAGCCATTATAAATATCCCCCATAAAAATATTTAATGTTGTTTTATCCATGTGTTTGTTTTTGAGTTTATTGGCCAATTCTTCTGTTGATGGAAGATTCATCCATTTTGCCCCAAATGCGATTGGGTCTTCAGAAGTATAATTGTCAATAAATTCTTTTCCTGCATCATAGACCTTGTGCTCGATGTCATACTGATTATATTTTGTATCAATCACTCTATCAATAAATACCTTCCCATACATAGTATGAGGAGACATATTATGAGATACGATGATATTGGGATACATCGAAGAGAAGTCGTAGTCAACTACAAACTTATATATAAATTTGCTATTGGTTCCCATTATCTTAATCCCATTGGGGTTATTCAATAATGGATCTGCCACAAAAGCTCCAGCAAATTTTGTTTCGCCGTCATCATCCTCATCATCGTTCATTGGTATTAATAAATCAGTATTTTTGTTTCTATAGATATTTACATTATTACCGGGTACAACATCTTGTCTTAAAAATTCTTCAGTTATACGATGTTTTAAGAAGACGGTTTGTTTAAATATATTGGCATAATCCGTCGAGTTAATATAACTTCTTGAGAATAGATTGTCCAAATCTTCTGTACGAACGTCCAATCCTTTCTGTAACAAAACGTCTTTTATATTATATTTAACAAATTTCCGATAATTGACATATGGTAAAGTTTTGATATCTGCTTCATCAGAATAATCAACCTTATTATCGCCGAGTTCTAAATTAGCCACATAGTTTAAAGAATAAGAAGCAATCTCACTTTGACTTTTTCTTAATCCTGCATACATCCACATTTGATCTAACCAAACTGTATATGTTGATATTTTATATTTGTGAGATTTACTTGCTATAGTTTTATTGAAATTATCCTCTCTAAACCAAGCCTCTTTAATTTGAAAGTCGGGATGTGAGATCACTTCTTCGGGTTCCATCCCAAGAACTCGACATCTTTCAATTATATATGGAAGGTCATAAGCGATATTCCATATCATAAGAAAGTCTCTATTAATGGTGTTTATTAACTTACAAAGAGTTTTTATTAAATCTCTTTCATCCTCAAAGAATGATATCCTATATTCAATATCAGACCCATAAACCTTATCAAAAGATTCATGCAATTCTCTATCGAAATCATCAAGGTTATTTTTAAATTCTTCTATTAGTGGATTTTTATCATTCTCTAATAATAAGGTATAAGAAACATTTGTTTCTTGGTCTATTAGAGTGACGGCGTTGATTGGGCAGACACCTCTTGTTGGTACACCTTCAAAATCAATACCATCAACTTCTATATCTAGAAACGCTCTTGTTAAACGTTTCTGTTTCATGTTTTCGTATTCTAATCTCCATTGAACCCGATACCAATTCTCGATATCATAATCAGTTCCAAATAAATAAGGAGATTTATTAAACGTCTTAAGAAGAGAAAAATCTCTAGTTCTTTTGAACTCGTCTAATAAATCTAAATATTCGCCACCTAATATTTTCGGGATATCAAATGGCATGTTTTTATACTGAAGAAGATATTTATCACATTTATCGGTTTCGATATATATCTTATTATGTTGATAATCTCTGAATTCAGGTTTAACTATATAAATCTCCATTTTTGGTTTAACTACAGTATATAAATATTTCTTATTCGAATCATTGTCTTTAAGCACTATATCAAGAGCATCATCTCTATCATGATATATGGTACTCAATAAGCTTTTATTACTTGTATCTATATTACCTAAGAATTTCATACAAGCACCTCCTAAATATTAAACAAATGTTAAAATGAAAATTTTAGACTATTAGAACTCCAAAAATGAATAAATTTACAACCTACTAACACCTTAATAATATATATTGTTTAAGGAGGTTGATTTTATTGGCTACCGAATATATCTATACAGTAGATTTTGAGGAAGAATATACTCCAAAAGTGAGCACTCTTTTTTCTCAACTCAAAGAATTTGATGATATTAAAAACGATGTTTTGATGCAAGACGACCTGAAGGTAATTCCCGAAAAGAATGAAAAAGAGAAAAAAAAGAAGAAAAAGAAAAAGGATAGGTTTAGTAAAATCTTTGATGACATGGGTGATGATGAGGAACTTACTTCATCGTCTTCATATCTCCCAATGATTAGTGCTAAAGACTTATCTGAATTCGATAACCTCGGAAAAGCATTTGCTAAAAATAACTATGGACCAGCAAATGATCTTATTGATAAAGAAAGCAATGCTTACTCTAAGAACAAAGCATCAAGTAATAAATACAAGAAAGAGTTTGCGGAAGAACATGCAATTCTATACAATCAACTCAAAGAGCTCAGTGGATTTGAAAAAGACGTTGAAGCTAAATATAAAGAATTAATGAGCAATAAAATCAGGGGTCAATCAAAATTTAGCTCTGATATTTTAATCTCATTAATTCAATTGAAAAACCTTAAACTATCTACAACTAAATCTATTATCGATCTTAAGAAAACTATTCAGGATCTTGTTCTCAAAGAGACCAATCAGAATGCTCGCAATGCAGCTAAGAGTTCCGAAACTTCTAACAGCGAATTGGCGGCATCTACTTTCTTGAAAACTATTCTTAATCATGGTAGAAATGATGTTATAAGCCAACTCAATAATCAGTCATCATTTACCGATAGTATCAATGCCGGATATGATGATGATTCTATAGACAGCATTATCAGCGAAAGAACTGCGTCATATGGCCGTTCTGAAGCTGCTGATAAATATATTGAATATGAAAAACGTAATGTTAAAATTAAAATTAAAAGATGTGTTGAAACGGGAGATTGGGATTTTGTGGCTGTGGATGATGAAGGGTGTGAAATCCCCGATTATCCAAAGCCTGATATCACAAAGATGTCATTCTCTCAAGATAGCACATTTGCTACCGATGAATATGGGCGTTCCTATAATGTTTTAAACTACTATAACGAGTAAAAAAATAAGAGATGAACTTTAAATAGTTCATCTCTTATTTATCCGCGCCTATGTGCTCTTTTTATAAGTCACAATCAAAAACGTCGCCGAATCTTCCGCCTGTTCAATTACATTGAAACAGTAATCCGGAAAATTCGAGTTAAAATGATTTTCGAGCATCTCTCTATCTATATCATTTAAAAGCAAAGTGCCTTTATCGGGTTTACTTTTAATGAATTCAGAAATGCGTTTTTCAGTTCTTTCATCCATTTTGAATTCACCTCTACTTAACAAAATATTTTTATACATTTGTTATACTTTTTATTAGTAAAGAATATTAACTTCCTGATAATTGTCCAATGAAACATCGGATGTTCTAATAATATCAACAGGATAATTATCAAACATGTTATTATGAGTTATCATGAACACTTGTTCAGAGCCTATGAGATTTAACTGTCTCTCTAGAATCTTTATAAACAGCAATCTCTTATCTGGATCTAATGATCCATCCATTTCATCTAATAGCATTATATTATATTTTTTAACACTTTCATATAATAGTGCAAATGATAATGCTATAGATATAAATGCTTTTTCTCCTTCTGACGCCCTGATGACATCGTCTATTATTATATTATTCTTCATATAAGGAATCGTAAATTCCTTCTCGACTACATAATCGAGTATCTCCAATGAACCCCCATAAACAACTTGAAGTAGGTTATTAACCATGATTTTACTGTTGTTTAAATAAAGAGTAATAAATATCAATGGTATTCCAGTGTTAGAAGAAAGGGCTTTTTTGAGAATAGTAACTTTCTCACTATCTTCAATTAATTTATCGAGCTCTTTATTAAGATTTTTAAATTCCTTTATTCTAAACCGAGTATTTTCAATCTCTTTCTCAAGATCAGAAATCTCGTCCTTAAAATAAATAATCATCTTACTATTTTCTTCTATTCTTTCATTAAGAATCTTTACTCGATCAATTATCGAGCTATCCTTCTTAATCTTATCTTTCAACTCGGAATATCTTTCAACATCAGATATCATACTGGTTAATTTACCAATTTTATCAGAACTCTGTGATAGCTCTTCGATAATATCTGATTGTTTATTTTGTTTATCCTTTTTAAGATATCCGAGTTTAATTATATTGGATTCTATTTCGGTTAAAGAATCTCTTAATCTTTTAATCGATGTTTCGTTCTTCTCCATGAATGAGAACTCTTTTTCAAGATTCTGTAATTTATTATTTAAATAAATAATGGAGTCGAATTCTTCAACCATAGCAATATATTCATTAATGTCTTTTTCATCAATGAATTTGGTTTTATTTAATATAGATTTAAAGATATTAGCTCTTTCAAGATACTTAAATGGTAATCGAGATATTAAAGGAATATTTACCTTTAACATCGTATCTATATAAGAAAGAGTTTTATTAACCACCAAGAAATATTCATAATATTCCCTTGATTTGGTTGATTCTTTCTTAGAAGAGTTGTTATCTTCTTTGGACATTACATAGTCATAGAATGGACAGGTATAATCATGACAATTGACCGGTCTCATGAATATATAATTATCCATATCTTTATCAAATGATTTTATCCCCTTATCAATATCCTGTATCTTTTTAAATACATATGATTCAATACTCTTTCCATTGCTGTGAAGATCAATCGATTTTTCGACAATCTCTCCAGAAACAGAGAGTAAATCAGATATAGATGATTCTATCGCCTGTCCTATAGCCAAATATTCTAATATATCCGATTTAGTAAACTCGGGTTTATATTTAGAATATTTCATTCTTAATGATTCTATAGTCTTTTTGAGATCTGTTATCTCAACTCTATAATCATCTATATTCTTATCGGACTGAATAAAGGATAGATCATTTTTGGACTTTTCTAAATCTATATTCAAACGATTTAAATTATCGTTGATACTTTCAATGTCTTTTGCTATTTGAGATTGAGTCACTAATAATTGTACGTTGCGATCTTTTTCTTTGTTTAGTTTCTTGGTTAATGAAGCCGGGGTACTTTTAATATGATCCATAGTTATAAGATTATTCATCTCTTCATTCATATTATTGAATTCTTCGAGGAAGGATTTGGGGTTTTTGTTTATGGTATTCATCTCCCCAGTATCTTTCCAATAAACACTCTGAACCTTCTCAAGATTTTTCTTCGCCTTGGATAATCTATCTTCTGTATCGGATAGATACTGCTTGATAGAATCAATATCTAATATATTCAATCTTCTCAATTTATCTGACACAGTATTCACTAAGGTTGATATTGATTTAGAAGAATTATTAATCTTCTTCAATATAGAAGCATATATATCCACATCACTAAGAAAGTTTGCTGTGAATTGTTTTCTGTCGAAAGATTTCATATTAATAAAATTGGTTACATTGTTACCCAAACGTATCAATTTTAAATAATCCATCTCTAAAGAAAACTCTTGAGATATAACTTCTTTAAAGGAAGTTATATTACCATTGGGGTTTAATTCAACATCATTCTTCATGATAAATGATTTAGTCCCCTTGGGATTCTTATTCCAATAATAAAAATGTTTAATAATATACATATTGTCTGAATCGACAATATGTATTTCTTTATATCCTTCTTCACCATCAAGAATTAACGCTCTATCGTCTCTATCATCCATAAGACCATTGGTTGCATATGGATGTAAAGTGCTTAATATAGAGGTCTTACCACTTCCATTAGCTCCTGCTATTATAATAATACGGTTTTTAGATTGCGATAAATCTAAAACCAATTCTCTCTTATTCATAGCACTATATATAGAAGCGAAGTTCTTTAATTTTAAATATGTGATTTTCATATAAACACCTCACTCTAAATTTCTTATTATAAAGTTATCACCAAAATAAGATTTAAGACAAAAAAATAAGACGACAGAAATTAATCTGTCGTCTTATTTATGTATATTGCTAGTATAGCAGCTTAGCAGCAAACCAAAACCGTGTCCAATCGTATAAACTTTATCCTAAGATTTCATACCAAATTAGGCATTAGCTTTAGGAAGAACTCAATTAGAGTTCCGTATACCTTAATAAATTAATGGAAGATAAATTAATAAGCCATGAATTATTCATGGAAATCAATTAATAAATTAAAAGATAAGTCATTAAATTATAATATATTATCTCTTCCATTGTAGGGCCCCGTACACAAAGAGTCAACACTCTTAACCCCTTGTGTACGGGGCCCTCAATCTTGTTCTTTTCCGAGAGGGACTCGAACCCTCATTTTAGGCATTACCCTAAACCAGCGGATTAGGCCGGCGTGTCTACCGTTACACCATCGGATAAGAAGCATTCTGTATTAGCATTACAGAGCTTCATTAATATTAAGGTGGATTTATTTTTAATTTATTTACATGAGTAAAAATTAACCCGAAAAATCTCATGTTGAACATTAATTGGTTTTTCGCTATACTAGCAATAGTACAACTTAATAGGTGATTGTAAGAAGCGTGGTCTCGGTAGCAGACGACAGCTTGTTGTCGATCGTCTGAATGTAATTTTCGATTACCTCAGCAATCTTGGGCAAGCGATCTTCTGCACCCAGAGGATTAAGTACCACGACCTCATACTTCTTCTCGAGATCTTCCTGGACCTGAGCCTTGTTGGTCTGGGAATAGTTGGTCAGGCCAGCAAACCGGCGATCAACCTGCTCAAGAATTTGCTTAGCCACACTTTTCTTGAAATCAGCCGCCTGTTTGGATTCATTCGAAAGAACTCTTGCCAATCTCTCAATTTTGCTCTTGAGGAACGCAGAATAATAGTTCTTCCGATTGATAGCATTGGCCAAGGAAATTTCCTCAGTCTCTTCAGAGACAGCAACGTTGATAAAATCAACATAGCGAGGAACCTTGACCTTATTGGTCATGTTGGCATCGAGAATGGTGCGATTGATAGCCTCGCGGCGAACAATCATGTCATTCAACGCCTGCCAATTGGATTCGATTTTCTTCGCGGAATCTTCGGGAGTTTTAAGGCCGATAATCGGGTCGTCCTTCTGGTATACAACCAGAAACTCAATCTCGCCAGCAAGCTTCTCGATTCTCTTATCGAGAATGTTCTTTTCCTTGATAGCTGCGCGGATGTTCATAGTTTCAGTAGTCATAATTTCAATCTCCTTTTAATAAATTATTGTTATTACTCTTCAATAATATATAGTTGTATTATAAATTAAATTTTATCCTAAGGAGTTTAAATATACAACAGCCTCATCAAAGTTATAAAATACAACTCCACCATTACCCTCAATCATATTTCCAACCGCTCTCATAGAACGCATTTGACCTTTGTCGAAGGACATATCATCCCATTCTTCCAAAACAGTGAATATGACTTTTTTGGGATTCTTATTAGATAAATCCACAGCTTCGGCAATAGAAAATGGTGCCGTCATTTGAGGTGTTATAACGAACAATGAATGACTGCACTCTTTTTTCATTTTCTCTTCATTTCTCTGGGCTTCCTCATTCCAATCATCTACAATTGGATTAAAGAAATTAATCTTTAACATCGGTATTATCGAATCACGGTAATCTGGTGGATTAGCAGTACCACCGAGAAAAACGCAAACATTTTTATTAGTCACAGAAGATTCTTTATAGGAATTAAATGGGTCGTATACCGAAAATGATATATCCTTTTTGGGTTTATCCCCACCGTTTAAAAACATAAATTTCCCTCCTCAATTTCCACTTTCCATGAGTATTTCTTTTTGATGACTTTCCGGAATTTGAGAAAACCATCGAACTTCCCTAAGGGGAATTATTATATGACTATCGCCGGTATATATGGTGATATTATCGGTTCCAAACCAAATATCTTTACCTATGAATTCTATCAGGAACCCATCAAACCAACGAACACTCAATTCGACTTGAGTTTTAATATCGTCTAAGTTTCTTCCGGTCTTAATTTCGACCCAACGAACAGAGCGAAGAGGTATATTTCGATTTTTGCCGTTTTCGAGACGCATCCAAAAAAGATCGGAACCCAAACGAAACTCAGTCGATTCGAATTTTTCCCTGTACGCATCAAACCATCTAACATTGATATTTGTTGTACTCATGATTATTTTTCCTCCCAGTCATTGAAAAGATTAACGCCTCTGTGTCGATAAATATTATCATTTAAATTATTTTTTCCGAGTTCAGATGCTATAAGCTTGATAAATTTTTCTCTTGCGTCGGTCATTGTTTTTCCTGATTGCCTGGGCACTATTTCCTCCAATTTATACGGCTCATAAGCTAATGCTGATCGGGGAACCTCTGGGGTTGTGCCGCAATATACCGGAGAATAACTGATATCATTATCAGCGAATTGTTTCTCTCTGATAAGAAGTTCTCGTATTTGTCTCATATCGGCACATGAGTATTTTGGATCTGCATATAATGAGACATCAAGACCGGCCGAGATTCCTAATTCAATTTCCCTTTTTTGGAAGGTGCTGAATTTTGATGAACCTTTAGAGATTATCCCAATACATCTTTCCCCAATATTATCGGAAATTTTATCAGTCATTCTCTTTTCATAATCGGTAAGCTCTAGATCATTTTTGTTTATTATTGTTTTATATGATGGAATGAAAATCTCCGACGAATATGTATTATTCATAATTTTAACCTCCTTTATCTATATAAGGCATAGTGAATTACCACTATGCCTTATTAGCTGGATTCTCATTACTGAGAGTTATCGTTGAGCATAACGGACTCAGATAATCCTCTCCATTATCTTCAACCATTATTGTCCATTTTAAACCAAGGATTTCACACCATTGGTTAAAAATGGGAACACTCATCTTGGTCTCTTTCATGAGAGACGACTTCATGTTATTCAACACATATGAATCAGAAAACTTATCCTTGTACATTTTGAGATCTATTTTCTTTTCATTAATGGCTGTCTTGATTAACATTTTTAAGAAGTCGTCATCTTCATTAATAGTTACCGTAAAGATATCATCATTGTTCTTTACAAACTCAAGATTTTCACTTGTTATGAATCTATCTTTGTTGGAATCGATCATACTCTTAATTGACTCCGGTCCCAATTCGACAATCTTTGTAATAGAGAATCTTTCGATATCTTTGGGTTTAGTATAAGGTATTACCTCATATTCATTCTCATTCCGATAGATACCAGGATCATTATCACCCGATGTCTTCTTTCCTTTGTAAATATAAACATGGTCATCGACAATATAGCCGATATTCTTTTTGAGTTTAACATTGGGGTTAAAAGCTCCTTTAACTTCAAAGAGCTCATCACCAATATTAATAACCCGTTTATCTTTTTCCATAATTTGTCCCACCTTTCTATTTATTAAATGGGTTGTTATTGCTATTATATGAAGGTCTATTATATCCAGTTATATTCTTACCACTCATATGAGATAAATATAAATCTAATAGTTGATGAGAATAAACGAACGGATCTAATTTAGATATATATAGAACCAGTGTATGAAAATCATTAACAAAAGTATCTATATAGTTGGAATCGGAATTAAAACATATCCGAATACCTTCATATCCTATATTAGCACTATCATATATAATCGTAGGAAGAATCTTAATACACTTTCCAGTATTCATATGATAAACTATATATGTGGATGCTTCAATTGATTTTTTTGGTAATGATAAATTATTCTTTGTGTCATATCCAAATACCGAACCTCTTATGAGATTATTGGATATGATATTTAGGGTTCTTACCATAACCCCAAGATTATTAGAATCGATCATAATTGAATCGTCTAGACTTCTCTCCTTAGATCTTTTTTCTAAAGTAAAGAAGCTTTGAAGATTTATATAAAAATTATTTCCATATTTAATAAACGGAAACGGTCTTGAGAACTCTCCATTTCCGTTTGGTGGTGTACTGGTTAATCTTAGGTGGACTTTTAATTCAAGTCCACCTAAGACTGCTACAGTGGAAACAATCTTTGCATTATCTTGCACCATAGCATTCACCTCGTCATTCTTCTTGTTGTTTAATTACCATAACTTTAGAGTCATCAAACATTTGCACTTCCATAGGAGTCTCATGATTCTTAATAACTCCTAATAGTTTCATGATATCTTCTTTAGTAAGATTATCTGTTTCTATCTCAATCCAATCTTCATTAGATTTGATATACTCAGACATAATATCGTCGAAACTATCCTTAAATCCTTCTGGTTCATCTTGGTCATAGAAATATAAACCATCCGTATGACACATCGGAGTTAGTACTCCACTAGCTCCTGGATCTGAACTCGTTGTGTTCACGTAGGTCGTTAATCTACGCAGTTCTCTTATGAACTTCCCTATATTTCTATAGGATACCAGACTATATCTTCCCAATATAAATATTGAGGTTTCCCATTTCGAATTCACTTGAATTCTAACAGCTTATAAGCTGATAGTCGTTGAACCTTTAACTCTGTTAAGAGTCACTTGGCTGCGGATTGACCATATATCCTTATACTTTTTACTATGCCCATACTGATTAGATATGGCCACCTATACATCGCTATATAAGTTTAGTATATAAGGCTCTTAGGCATCCAAGAAGTTAATCTCAGATAGGGGCGTCACTTCCTCATCCCCGCAATTAAAGAAACGGTGGCAACATGTTCACCACAGACGTTAATATCTATTCTTCCTAAATATGAAGGATGAATTCCTCTATATCTGGTAGATATATTATTTGCATTTTTTGAGCCCAGAGCGTTTGGCCCTTTAGAAGTATATTTGAGGCGATTGAATAAGTCCATATCATTAATAGCGTCATCAAATCTTAACAAGCCTGCACTATATAGCTCAGTTATAATTGCATCGCCTTTAAACTTAAATATTTGCTTTACTTCTTTCATTGTAGCTTTGTCACCCATAGAGATAATTCTGTTTAGCCTTTCACTAAATACTTTAGTTAATAGAGAAGCGATATATTCATTACATCTCAATCTCTTATTTACTAAACTCATATTATCTTTTGTGTGGAGTTCATCATAATTCTGAACCATCCACCTTACTATGGAAAATATAGATTGTTTATGATCGGGGTTTATTTTTAAAACCTTCTTAGTGGTTTCATCGATCATTCTATCGAATGATGTTAATCGATTCATACCCTTCTCATAATAATTATTGATGTTGGTCGTACAAGTAGCCCCTATTTTTTCAATCCATGTTTTATTCTTATATAATGACTCAATAGTCATACGATTAGTACAAATATTGAGTATCATAAAGACCATGCTTCTAACATAAGCATATTTTTCAAACATAGGTCTATCGATTTCGATAAACAACTTAGAGCTGATACCGAAATAGATATACTTTTCTGCATCTTTAACTTCAGACCTAAATCGAATGATCTTATTTACAGACCAATAATTCAGCGTTTCTAAAACTCCAAAGTTAGCGAAATAGAAAAGGAATATATCCAATTCTTTCTTGAATATATTTATAGTAAATATCGGGGCTTTATATTCTGCCCCCTTAGTATCATTATACGTCTGCATTGTGCGTTTAATGATAATGGGCATAAAAGATTTAAGAGTAAGACGATCTTTATTCTTATACGTCGAACTGTCAACAAGTTGATACAGAAGGATATACTTCTTCCCTTTGATGGTATAATAACCATCTCTATCAGGGACTAATATAAGTATCTTCTTCTGAATCACTTCATCAACAATTCGATTATCATCGTCTCGATTCTTACAGGTAAGTTTGAACTTGAGAATTACCTCTGCATATCTACTGTCAGTGATATACATGTATTTCTTCTCTTCTTCCTTCTTACCTCCTTTATTCTTTTTCTTCCGGGTATATATGAAATCGTTAATATCGATTTTGCTCTCATCTTCAATTACATCATAACCAATAAACTTGATATACTTTAAAGTTTCTAATGATTTGCAAGCATTTGCAATATAGTCAACAATATCACCATCATTCTTTCTAGTGATTAAATCAACGTTGACTTTGTCTTCATTCCCGTTTTTGAACTGAGCGATAAATTTTTCCATATCCCACACTCCTTTACCTTCATAATATATAGACCAATAGAGTATAAAAAAATTGGGAGCAAAGTTTTAAACCCTGCTCCCAACTCATTACTCTTTCTGACCAGAAAGATAAGTTAATGTGTATTAGTCCTCGTCGGTCTCGGTCATTGCGTCATCCTTGATAGCGAACTTGAAAAGCTGGCCAGCTTCGGCGATAGGAGTGAAATTGGCTTCCTTTCCTTCATCAGAACTCCGGCGATCGATGCCGAGAGTCAGAAGGTCGCCGAAATTAACAAGAGTGGATTCATCATCTTCATCGGGCTTGTGAGCCGCGAGATATTTGATGAACTCACTCATGAATTCAAATGAAACCGCGATGACCGCGTTGGTGTTGGACTTGATCTTCTTGTCCTCGAGAACGAGAACGGTGTTCTCGGCGATTTCGAAAATGGCATTGAGATCGCTCTCATCGATGCAGATCCCAACAGTCTTCATAAAATCAATATTGTCCTTCGATACGTTATTTTTCTTTCCCATGTTAAATAACCTCCATAAAATATTTAATTTATTGTATCGAATTAAATTAAATTTAATTCGACATAATAGCTTTAGATGAATGGCGATCCTGAAATCCAAAGGATATATATCTCAATAGATTAGGATCTTTAATTGATATTGATAATGTATGTGATATTTTAGCATTATCTCCATCGCTAAGTAGATGTCTTTTCCGATTCCAAATATCTATAAAGATTTTTGGATCTCTGAGTGTGATAATTAAGTTATTATGAGCTTCATCAGGAAGCGCTCCTCGTTCATAGCGCATAATTGTCTTAACTCCAAACCCAATAACAACGGAAAATAACCTCTGACTTAGTCCATAACTTTTACGAATTAGCGCAATGTCCTCAGGAAATAACATAGAATGGATATGTCTATAAACATTCTCGGCATTCTTAATATTCTTTTCCCTAAGTTCAGCGTCGTGAATGTCAGACCCGCATATATTACATACACGGGTCTGACACGTTACGTTTATTTTTTCGCCACGGATTCGAATGTTCTCTTTCTTGGTTGTGATTTTTCCCACAACGTCAGATTGACAACCGGGACATAGCATGGTTAGTCACCAAGCATTTCAGAGATGATGTCTTCGGCCTCGTCATCGAAATCCTCATCGTCATCATCGTCGTCGTCAAAGTCATCATCATCATCATCGTCGTCGTCGGGATCATAGTCTTCATAAACGATTCCGACCGGAGCAAGGTCTACCTCGACGTCATCGTCGGAGATTATACCAATCTCAACATCTTCGTCGATCTCATATCCGAACATCTCGGCGAGTTCCTCTCTGACATCGTCTTTCAGGTCCTCAACAGTAATCATTCTTTGCATAATAAATTCTCCTTCATATTTAATATTTTTTCTTGTATCATTCTTAACCAAAACTATAATATATAATTTTGTTTTGATTAGAATTTTTGATTATTGGGTGTTATATTCGAACATTTTATAAGCATCGCTTATTGGGATGATTGGGATATTATATTTCTTAGCTTTATTTATCTTCTCAGAAGATACAGACAAATCGGGTACAATGAGAATCTTAGTTTTACTTTTAGACATCTCAATTACTCCGACTTTCTTAGAAGCCAGAAATTTTTCAAATTTTTCATCTCTTACCTTGGTAAAGGTTGCATATGAATCAAATTCATCTTCACCTTTAGAAGATACGACATGAAGTTCATTCATAAGGAATTCAATAAGTTTTCTATTCTTATTGATTCCGGCGACAATTTTGTCTGCCGTTGACACCTTAACCCCCTTTAAACCAAGGAGTAAGTCAGTGTTATAGGTTCTACATATTCCAAGAATATCTTCTACTGAATGAACCGAGCATATATTCTTGAATAATTTAATGGCCACATCTTCTATTCCAAGAGACCCAAGCAACACATAATCCTTCACAGTTCTATGATCATCAATACTCTTAATGATATTCTTGAGTTTCTTTTCTCCAAATCCCTTTATAAAATTGAGCTCATGTCTATAGTGTTCAAGAGTATAAAGGTCTTTGATAGATTTAACAACGCCATGTTCAAAGAACTGATCTACTGTTGCTGATGAAATATTTTTTATTCCCATCTTGCTAAGGTAATTTAATATATTACCTTTAACCTTTAATGGGCATTCATCATTGATACATTGTAGTTCCGGATATCCATGGAGTTTCTCTCCACATTTAGGACAAAACTCCGGAATCTTAAATTTCTTTTTATCGCTTCGTTCACAGGTCTCGTCGATATATAGATAAGGTATAATATCATAAGTTACTATAACCTCATCATATCGAGCTAGACCCAACTGTCTCAGTCGATCTATAGAACCAATTGATATTGAATAGATTTGGTTTCCATTCATCATAACCGGTTCTATCTTTGCAATAGGATTAAGATTTCCGAATTTACCCATACCAAATTCAAGACTTATTATTCTTGTCTTTTTCTTTGGGGGTGGGAATTTATATGCAACTTCATAGTTGTTTATTCCACTATCTTCTCGTCTACCGAGGATTTGCTGTAATTTGGAATCAAGTATGCGGATGACTATACCGTCTATCGGCAAACCCTGATTTTCAACATTACTAACAATATTATCGATATTGAATTTGAGTTCTTTTATATCAGTCATTCTGATAATAGAAGAACCAAATTCTGAGAATTCATTGACAGTGATTTCTTTAGTTTCATAATCTTGAAACTGAAGAGGAATTACTGTCAAATATTTTTGACAAGCCCTCACATAATCCAAAGCCTTGCTATTCAATATTGAAGAACATGCGCTTCTTTGAGAGCTAAAATCTTGAATTTTTTCTTGCATCTTCTTAAAATCTTTTCTTTTCACAACCACTTCTGTTTTCATGCCACATTTCCCATTAGGAATCTTATCATTAACAAACTTGTAGTTATCGAATATAAAGGATATATCATCCGTTTCATTCTTTTCAACATCTCCACGAAGAAGAGCCCGATTAACAAAATAATTATCCAATTCAAAGATAACCGACAAACCATCAAACTTAGGCATCACTAAAATAGATACCTGGGATAGGTCTATTAGTTTTCCGGTAACTTGTCGATATCTTGCAGCTACACCATTCATCCATTTCTCATAACTCTTCCGAGTATTATTACCCCTTTCAAATTCTGAGAAATAATGAACCTTGTCGAGACTTCCTCGTAGATCGGGATATTCATGAAATATTCCAGTATCTCCAGTTAGGGCAGACCCAACAAAATCAATTCCTGATATATCTTTATTTTTCTCATAAAGAACATCATAGTCATAATCAGATATAGGAGATTCATAGGTTGAATTGTTATAAACTCCCTGGAGAAATAGAACTGCATCTTTGATAAATTGTTTATCTTCTGGCTCAAGATCGTCTTTCTTATAAGCCAAATAGATTGTGTAGCGATCCAGTTTGTTTTCTTTATAATGATAAACGGCTTCTTCAAAGGAGCCAGAATTCGCTAAATCGAGAACGTCTTTCATCAACGTTAAATTATCCATAATTTCACTTCCTTTAATGATATTATATAAAAGTTTTCATCTTAATATAATTATATACTAAAAAAATAGCGTGGTGGAATTTTACCACCACGCTATTTTAGATAAAGGAGACTTATGCAATCTTCTTCTGGATGAGCTTGCCGATGCGATTGAATTGATCCTTGGCAACATCTGCGATGAGCTTATCGCGTTTCGCAGACACGAGCGAATACACTTCGCTCTGATCGATATCGATTCCGGAGACTTCGGAATAGATTTCATAGATCGCATTGAAGATGTTCTTGCACTCAAGGATCGCAGAATAAGTCATAAGCTTGAACATGATTTCCTTTCCGGGCTTATCCTCATTGAGGAACTCGCCGAAGAGCTTGTTCATCTTATTCTCTGCCGTCTCGAGGATGTCACGAACATAATCGGAATCAGGCTCGGGCTTTTTCTCTTCAACTTCGTCATCTTCGCCGAGGAAGTCCGAGATTCGAATCAGTTTTCCGACGACAACATCATCATCAACCTCAATAGGCTTGGGTTCCTTTTCGGTCTCATTTTTCTCCTCGACGACGAGAACCGCCTTGTCGTCGTCCTTTCGGGCTCTGTTTTTGCAGGCCTCTTCAAAAGCCTTTTTGATATCTTTTTTCTTCGCGGTATATTCTTCCTTGATAACCGCGTCGCCGCCCTGTTCGATATACTTCTCAATATCACTGTATGTGAACTGAGGATTGAGATCGCAGAACATATCGGCGAACTTCTGGAGAGTGGTTTCTTCAACGCCGACGGCGATGAGTTCTTCCATTCTATTACTGAGCTTCTTCATTTTTTTGCCAGTCTTGTCTTTAACCTTAGTCATTGTTAAATTCCTCCATTTAATAAATTATTATTATATTTACTTACGTATCTACTGATATAATATATATTTATAAATGGAAGAAATTCTCCATAGGAATAATTAAATTCCTATGGAGAATACTATTAATCTTCGATCTCTACAAATATATAGCCTTCATGAATCAATCTTTGTCTTTCAATAGCTTTGTCGACAATATCATTGAATTCACTGTCAGTAGTTATAGTAGAACGTTTAATCTCATTAAAGACCTTCTGAAAGTCTGATAATTGCTCCCTTGTGCCAGACAATTCTTTATGACCAATCTTCTCGGTATACAATTTTGTATCCTCGATATCAACAGTGATAAAGTCATCATCAAAGACAAGTTTCAACCCCATGACCTTCAAATAAGCATTAAGAATTTCAACGTTTCTATTTTTGAAACTATCATCGATTTTAATATCTTTGATAGGTTTACCCTTAAGAAGCTTCTTACAAATCGTTCTTCTTCCTTTGGTTGAAAATCGATATAAACAATGGAGCTTCTTAACGGTGTCAACGTCATTGGTAATCATCATATTAGTAGATTCCTGATCACCAATACGAATAGGCGTATTTGAATATAGTTCTCTGTTAGTCTTTGCTTTATTCGATTTTCCTGGTAGACCTTTATTATTGATACTACCGGTTGCTCTAACGGAGAATCCCTTGGCAGATGTCTGTTTAAGTTTCATGATATACATATCACCACATACAAGTGGATTAATGAGCTTAATCTTTCTACCAAATTTGTTTATATAAACATCATAAGGTTTAATCCAATCAAACTCTTTATATATGTTTTTCAATCTCTCAAACAACGGAATATCATGCCAAAACGGAGGAATATTTACATAAATCGCTCCGTATGAGACACGTTCGATGAACTCCTCTTGTTCTTTTGGAGACATCTTTTCATAGTATTCTTTAAGCTTTAACCCTTCTTTTTCATTGAATAGATATATCAACTTCAGAAGTAAATCGGCTTTTTGTTTTTTTGTTTTGAGTTCTCTCATTCGTTCTTGAGTCCTATTACAAATGAATGTAATTGATTGCTCATAAAGCTGGAACGCATTCATTCTGTTAATAACACCATTGGTGTTAAAACATAAATGGATCTGTTTTCCATTCTCAAGATAGGGCATTTCATCGTCGGGAAGAATCTTCGCAACGACTCCTTTATTACCATATCGACCAGTTAATTTCTGACCAACTGATAATTTAACATCCTTCTCAATGAGAAACTCAATAACCATATTTCCAAACACCGACGCTTCATCTCTCCATAAGATATCCGGATCTAAAATATCCTTTGCCTTCTTATAGATATATGAAACGTCTTTGGAATATTTAGAGCCACTGTTAATGATTGCCTTGGTTGCTTCGTAAATGGCTCTATAATACTTCTCTTGCTCTTTTAAATATTTCAACATCTGAGCATTTAGAGGAGTTTCCACTATCTCATCAATGGGTTTCTTATTACAATAAATTGTAATATCGGCGATTCTTCCTTTACCATAATAGATATCATCAGAGGCGAAATTTATATTTCGCAGATTTTTATCCATTAGATCAAACAGTTTTTGTTCATTAAAGATTCGTCTCTTAGAACAAACGACACCGTTCTTTATTTCTTCACCGATATTCGGAAACCCTCTGTAACTATTAGCATCACCATATAGATTACAAAAGAAATCATTATCGTTCAAAGATACTTTGATGGTTATAATTTCTTTTGATGTCATTGAATTTGATAGTGATTCAGATGCAATGAGTCCGTCTTCAATACTCTGGTTTTCAACCAAATAAATAAACGGAACATTTTTACCATAACGGTAATTACCATCTTCATCATATGATGAGGAATAATATAGAATATCTCCTTTATCAATTTCATCACCGGGCTCAAGTTTATCCATCTTCTCAGTGGTATACTCAAATCCGAATTTTTCGGTTAGATCTTCATATTTCTTTTTCGTTATAAGATCATAATAATCATTTTTTGGATCATAAACGACAAGAGTATAAAGTTCCTTTTCCTTATATTCATCAGACAAAGGAAATCTAACTATTTTCTCTTTAACGACAAAGTCTCGATCGACTTTGTATTTTGCTGTTGAGTGCTCTCCAATCATGTTTTCATAACCAGTAAACACTTTTGGAAATTCTGGATTATTTAGATTGACAAATTGTGCACGATGGTTAGTAAACATAATCGTTCTTGAAGACGATATATTATTTACACCAGTTAAAAGAGTGACGCCGAATGGGACGTCACTCATTTTATACTTCTCGTTGGCTTCCTCTAATTCTTTTTTAAGATAATATGTCTCAGCCACGGTTTCACCTCATTTTTAGATATTTGATAACAGTGGATCTTTTTTATCACTTTTCCATAGATCTGATAGATAAAACAAGCCTTCGAAATCGATCACTGTTTTCTTTACCGCATAATAATCAGTATGTAGCGACATAACAATTGGGTTCCATTCATCGAGTATTCTACTGATATAGCTCCCCGATTTATTACACCCCAATAAGAGACGTTCAATATAAACGCCTCTATCGCAAGTTAAACTCGGAAATACGGTCTCATAATTTATTTTATTCTTTCTCAGAATGTTGCGATATCTTTCCCCACAGGGAACGATAATCAAATTATGAGAACCCCTTTCAATTAGATTTAAAATATATGACTCAAACTCAAGATTGTTAAGGATTTCCTTTTTCTCCATCTCTAACACTGAATCAAACTCGGTATATAGTATAGTAGCTCTTACTCCGAGGGTCTCCTGGTTTCCAATTACTGTCTTAGACCCCAAACCAGGAAAGACACACATAACTCGGATTTCATCCTTAGAAAATTTTGTCATTAAACAATTTCTCCTTACGTCTTTTTATTCACTTCTATAATATATAATTACTTTATGTAATCAATTAATTGTTTATTCATAGAGTCAAAATCTATGACGCTATTTTTGTTTGCGGGATCAATATATGATAACTCCTTTTCAAGATAAGGACGAGTAGTACTGAATAAGCACTTTGCCAATTCAGGATTATTGTCAATATCTTCATTCAAGGTTCTTTCAGAGAAAGTATATTCGGGATAACCAATTACATATCTCTTCGGATTTCTACCCTCAATGAGATCATTCTGTTTTGCATATTCATACAGACCCCTAACAGGATCAAATCCTTTAACCTTATTATATACCATCTTAAAGGATTTACCATTTGTATTTGAACGTGATTTTAGAATTTCGACATTTACACCGAATCCATCAAATCCGTTATCTTCTTCATTATATTTTTCAGAACCTATTGCCACAAATTTAAATATGTTATTGGATAAGAACAAAGGTGCATTGCCTCCAGGAATACTCTCATCCATCTTAAGATATAAAAGCTGAGGGGCGGTTTTCTGAAGGGGGTTGATTTCAATCTTAGCATTAATGTGATTAATAGCAATAATAGTAATGTTATATTTACCAATAAGAGGGGTCAATTTCTTATAGAATTGACTAATGGCTTTAGCTACTCGGTTGGCATATGTACCACCTTCCATCTCTTGTTTTGCATCTTTTGTTGCAATATTCGGAATAGCATCAATAATACAAACGGTCGGAGGATATCCAATGATTCTTTGCCCGAATTCGTTGAGAATTCCGTAATCAATCATTATTTCTTTTTTATTTTCTTCTTTCATTTGGCAGATAGCATAGACAGAATCCATTATATCCTCAATGAACAAATCATCTTTCTTGAGAATATATTTTCTCTTATATTCATCAATGCTATAATTCGTAACATTGAGAATTCTTGTATCAGTCGTTGCTCGTTCTAAATCCCAATGAAGAACAAAGCTATTATCATAGGGTCGTACAATATGAGCAGCTATTTGGATAGCCGCTGTTGATTTGGCAACGCCAGATTTACCGATGAGGGTAATAAAACTGCCGGCGGATATACCGACGGCATTCTGGGTATGAGATACCAAACCATCTTCACCAAAAATATTCATTTTGTAACCGTTCATGTAATCCAATACAGGAAACGGGGTATGGAGCATAAAATCTCCAGTTGATCTGGTCAATAGGTGTTTTACCTTCTTGTCGTTCAATAGTTTATCAAGAAGCATATCAGCCATAATTATTAACCACCTTTATCTTTTTATTTACATAATAGTTTCTCAAAAAATAGTTTTTAAATAATCACAAAAAATAAAGGCTAGGAAATTAATCCTAGCCTTTATTTACCTCATCTTAAGAAAGGAGAGCCTTAGCGGTCTGTCCATCCTTTTCGATGATCTTGTTAACCATCTTGGTAATCCGAGGATACTTCTCCGCGTCGATTTCAGTCAGCTTGATAAACTTGGGATCGAGCTGGCCGCCGTTTTGCTTACGGGAATAATCCCGCTGATCCATATAGACCTGAAGGATAACCTTGAGTTCTGTTTTACCAGCCGACTCGATAAGGTTAAGTGCCATCGTGGTCATGTTGGTCATCAGATTACGATATTCGTTGCTGACCTCTCTCGGGAGTCGTTCACAAAGAATGGAGATTGCCACATAGGGAAGAGCATGTTCGGTCATAAGCAGACTGAACAAATTCTCCATCCGGTTGGTATCCATATTGAGAATGACTTCCTTGTTAATAGAGCTGCTCGAGTTGAGTTGCATAAGAAGCTTAGTGATAAGCTTCCGGGAATAGAGCAATGCGAGATTGGGTTTGAAATAGGACGAATTCTCAAACTCATCCTTCTTAAACCCGAAGCACTTCGGAGACGGAACGACAAGGAGAAGATCCTTCGCCAGTTCTTTTCCGATAAGGGTCTTCTTATTGATCTTCTTCACCATTTTCTTGGTGGTGTTGTTGATGAGATCAATGTAGATATCGCTGACAGCAGAATCCATCTTAAGATCGCTTTGCTGAGAGTTACTCATGCGAATCAGCGCCTCAAAGATGGTAGCAAATTCGATCGGGAAATTTTCGGGATCGTCCTTGTACATGTCTTTGAAAGCCTTCGCAAACTTCTTTTTGGTCATCTTCTGAAACAGCTTGATGAGGCTATCGCGATCCTTAAAGCTCTTCGCAAAATAGAACACGATGATATCCTTGCTGTGGGAATTCAGGGTGTCGACCAACGAAAGATCATAATCCTTCGTTTTCTTCAGGTCGGAGAAGAAATCCTTAAGGGAATCCTTATCCTTGTTCTTCTCGCGGTTCTGATTCCAAGAGCGATTGAGGTTTTTCATCATTTCGCTCTCGGGTTCTTTCTGATTTTTCTTTCGGGGATAACCGACGTCGTCATCCTCATCGTCGTCATCGAACTGAGATGTTTTGAAGCCGCTATCCTTTTTGTAGTTTTCGTTATGCTTGCCCATTTTCTTTACCTCCAAATATTTTATTATAAGTTTTTGTTTCTAGATTAATTGTTATTAATTAAATCTAGAGAAAAGATCGTCCAGTTTCACCGAGGTTTCATTCTCAGAAGCTCTGACGGTGTCAGTTCTGAGTGATCTGAGATCATCGGTCGAGAATTCCTCGGAGTCCAAAATGGAAGACTTCTTTGCCTGGAATTTTGACATCACGTCAGAGATACGCTGCATGATTTTCAGGATGCGATCATCCGGAAAACTCATACCAGCCGCAATGAAGATGACTCTGTTAATGGTGGTCTCTTCATTGAGCAAGGCAATATGTTGAAAGTTCTCAATCGGTTCGCCGATATAAGAGTGCACCTTCGGCATATTGATATCGAAATGGTTGTTGATGCGCTCGGAAAGATTTGCGATAACACCAGTCTTCATGACGATGTTATCATTTTCAAGCTCGCAGTTCGCAGAACCAGTCTTGATCTTTTCAAGGAACATATCCTCGAGGGTTTTCTTGTCAATATCTTTCTCCTTAAATCCCTCTTGTCTATAAACGACAAGACGCCCAGGGGTGCCGATGATCTTCAGCATGTCCCTCTGGTCGATGGAGTTAAAAGGAGTGGGAATTTGATAAACTCCCTTGATCGCTAAAATATCATTAGCGATTTCGGAATTCACTTTACTCATCATGAGATCGGTGGGCAGATCATCAAATGTACCATTGTCATAGCACATGAATGTAGCCTCGGTTACAGAATTCTTGATCTCTTTTAAGAAATCAATAGTATTCTGTTGGGCCGCAACCGATTCTTTCAATGACGGGAGAATCGAGATAACGATAAACGTTTTCTGTGGATAGGTATGCTGAAGGATTTCTGTGAGAACAGGAACAACGCCGCTTCCGGTGCCACCACCAGTAGAAGAAACAACAAAGCATACATCTGTGACTCCGATAAATTCTTCGAAATCATGGTGGTCAAGAATTTCTTTGGCTGTTTCTTTCAAATACTTCTTGGCATTGGAACGGTCCTTTCCGGCTCCTCTTTTTTCTTCACCGATTAGGAACTGATACTTGACGTTATTAACTCCCTGAAGGTCTGACTCAGAGCTGTTAATAACGAGGGCCGAAATTCCTTCGGATGATACAAGTTTTGCCACCTGGTTACCAGCATTCCCGCAACCAATTACTCCAACATTTAACATATTCTTTCTCCTTTATCTTAAATAAATTTTATAAGAGATTTTTAACCTCTATAATTCTGTACTATAATATATATTTTTATTTTCAATTAAAAAGGAATGACACATTTCATTAATTAATTATTAATAAGGAGGGAATATTATGTTTCTTTACAATGGATCTATAGTCCAAGAAGCATATTATGGTAAAAACCCAAAGTTCAAAAAATGTGAAGAATATCTTCAGGTTATCATAAAACAGATATACAAAAATATTGAATTAGCTATACGGGGCAAAGAAGCGGTAGATATAAATAAGATGCCCGAAGTGGTGAAATTTAATAAACTGATGGCCGATATTATTGGAGTTAAAACGGTCAGCACAATATTCTATCAGGGCGTTGCTATAAAGGATTTAGCTCGACAATATCTTGCAGCCATACCTTTATATGATAAAGGATTACACGATGCAAGAAATGTTGTGGTCAATTTTGATGTCATGCTTCCGTTTATGAATGCATGTTCAATCCCAACCTCAGTCTCGACTATTCCATTGACGAACGCTGCTGCTGAAAAGATGAAAGATAAAATCGAATGTTATATCAACTTTGATGAGTTTCTTATTGTTAAGAACAACCTAAGTACAGAGGAAGTATTGGCCTTGTGTTTGCATGAAATAGGACATAGTATAAGCAGCTCTCTTGTTAGAACGCTTGCAAATATTAATATAAACTTAGCTAACGGTATATCACTTCCTGATATTGTAACATCAACAGCGTTGAGGGTATTACTTGCGAATAAATTTGTAGCATCAGGATTACAGAAGATCAATGTTGTTATATCTGAATTTATTAACAAACACCCAAAAATGAAAGAATTTTTCGATTTAAGTAACGAGATAATCGTAAAAATGAATTCTATACTGTCAATATTTCCAAACACTTTTATGATGTTTTTGTTGAGATCTCCTTCTATTATATTCAACTATCTCAACCCGGCATTTCTTTTTGGATATGGTGAAGAAGCAAGGGCTGATAGTTTCGCCACCGCTAACGGATATGGCATTCCACTCTCGAAAGCATTATTTAAAATCGATACAATGGGAAGTAATGATATAAAAGATCTATTGGGTGCTGATAGTATATTTTCTGTTGCTTTTGATATATCAAGATCCCTCGATAGAATCGCTTTGATGTTATTGGATGTTCATCCTGATAACGCCATCAGAATTCAGAAGCAGCTCAATAAACTTAAGAGAGATCTGAATAAATCCGACTATGAACCAAGACTTAAGAAGGAACTCCAAGCTGAAATAAAACAACTTGAAGATTTCATCAATAATAGTGTTTTGAAAGAAGATAGATCGGGATATTTCAATGTATCTCTTAACTATAGTATTATGAAGGTTTATAAGGGAAATTATGATCCAAGAGAACTTCTCCAAAAGATATACAATACCGAGTATTAAACGATAATATAGACGCTAGTGGTTAATTCCACTAGCGTCTATATTTTAATTGGTGAGGTTTTTAAGATTTCGTTGAATACTTTCAAGAATGAGTTCTTCTTCAAGATCTTTCTTATCGATATCAATACAGGTCGGATCTTCAATATTCAGAGAACCAAAAACTCCAACCTCACAAACTGCCGAATACTTATCATCCATAATAATTCCCCTTTACAGACCGTTTAAATCTCGTTTTAAATTTTCCATTTTCTTCAGAGTTGCATTATTATAATACGAGAATTGGGATTTTGTGATGTTGTATTCTCCAGTCGAAATCATGGGAATAACAACACCAACAAGTGCCCAGAATGGAATAAACAGAAGAACGATAGTTGTGAACAACTTATCTTCTCCTTCAATTCTAACCTTGTCAGTCTCGCGAATTACTGTTTTAAAAGTAGTAATAGCGGTATTGATTTTCTTAAGACCTTCGGCCTTTTTCTTGTCACGAAGACATTGTTTTGCTTCCCTAAACATCAGTTTGGCTTCATTGATAGCCTCTCTGTGTTTTTGTTTTATGCGATTGACATCCTTTGCGGTGTCTTCAAGGACAACACTTTCCCTCACTAAAAACATTTTAAATTCCTCCTAAATTATAATGGCTTTACTAAATCCGAATTCAAACCCATCCCGATTAAATGTACATTAACCGTATTGAGAGTGGTCTTATTTTCGAGATGATCCGGAAGAGTATTCAACGATACATATCCTTTTTGGATAATATCATTGTACATAGCATTCTTCATGACCATATCATCGGAACGTGGACCATTCAATTCTCTCATACAATCAACAGCATTTAATGTAGTGAGAATGAAATTCTCCTGATCAGATTCACGACCCGCTTTATCTTTACCAACAACTTGGTTGGTTAAAGCAGAACGAGTTGTGATTTCTGTCGATGCACTGTTCTTTTTGATTCTGAATTGTTCCATCGGTTTAATATGAAGATAACCAACAGGAACAGGATGGCGAGTTTTTATTGGATTTTCTTTATTGTTGTTCACATATGGCATATTGACATATTCAAACAGCGGAACGCCAAGATGTTCAGCAGCTTTTTCAACATTTTCAATCCGAAGATCATTTTCATAGTCCACAGTATGGAATATGAAATATTCATCTTCGTTATTTAAAACTCCTTTGATATACTGCTCAAATTTAGCATCAGACATAGATTTGAAGATATTCTTGTAATGGTCTGTATTAGTACCACTCGGGTCCATTATCAAGTAAGTTTGATAGATAAGATCTTCAATCTTTTTTCTCTTCTGGGCTGTCATCGTTCAACCCTCCTAATAATATAGTTATTATTATGTACTTTGAATCCAAGATAATTAATATTATTTTATATAGGGGCTAACAAATGTGTAATCGTATCAAGATATACTTATATCTTGATTTTAGATAATGATTAATATTTAAAGACAGAAAGGAAAATGACAATGGCTATTATTTGTAAATCTGTTGGAGAAGAATTCCAACTCCAAAACACCGAGGGATTCCTTCAGGCTGTCTCGGAGGGAGAAAGCATCCCTTTTGCAGTTGTCAAAAGTTTTACAAACAGCGAACACTATACCTGGGAAGAGCTTGAGTCGCAATACACGATTGAAGAGGACATTAAACCCCTTACCACCAATCGTGCTATCTTTGTCCAGGATAATCGCGTTTATATTTTGGTTTTCATTGACCGAGATGTTGTTAAGCTTCAACGTATCGGTTTTATCGTGAGCAGATCCCCAGATGAGAAGATTCGTTACTTTATAAAGTCTAACGATAAACTCGTCAATAAACTCAAGGGTTCAAAGCTCATGCTTATGAACTACTTCTTCAAAGAGCCGGGTATGTTCCTAATCAATAAGGTCAAAGAGTTTGATAAACATATTCTTTGTATTGGTGCCACACGGATCAATGTTACTCCTCTTCAAAATACTAGTAAGGAAATCCTTATTAATATTCTGAAGAAAGCCGAACCTGCACTCGATTTCACTATTACTGATGCTGAAAATTTCAACGGCCTGAACTGTTCAGTTCTAACCGTTAAGAGTAAAGACGGCTATGAGATTCAAAAATCTCCGGTTATTTATCTAAAGGGATATCGTGTTCTCAGTTTTGAGAATTCTGCTCTCATTGAAACTGAAAACAATAACCGACAGAAGCGGTCTAAGAAGATTCAGAATCCTCCCAAGGAACAAGTTGTTGAGGTTGTTTATACCGCTCCTCCTGAAGAGGACGAACCTATGGTAACCACTTTGGAAGATTAAACTTACTTAAATAAGAGACTATGAGAATTATCTCATAGTCTCTTATTCTACCCGTTAAACTCTATACGATTGAATTGTCAATACAAAAAAAGTAAAGACCGCCCGTCTAAAGTTATTTATAGTTGCAACTCTTTGAGTTTTTCTATATAGTTCAGTTTCTGACATCCAACCATCAAGAATCTTTTTAACCTTGATAATATTATTATCCACTGTATTGGATTTTTTATAGACATCCATACAGAAGAGTATAAAATCAGAACTGTTAATTTGTTTAGGTTCCTTTTTACCACTTATAAGATAAGTATAAAGTATCCCCTCGATGATCTGAGGAAGATCTTCATTATGATTTGATATAATCAAATTCACATGATTCTTAAGCTCGTTTCTACTTATCTTATTCATCTTCGCTGCTATATCAACGTATTTATAATTCACACCATAATTAATCATATTGGACACAACACCATTAGTTATTGTGTTAATAACAAATACGTTTGATTTTGATTCAGAATAATTCTCATCGTCGAAGTTGTCTCGTTCTACGTTCAAGAAATTTTGTTTCTTGTGATTATCATAATACTCCGTAGCTATTTTTTTAAGAAAAGAATTAATACGAGTATTTATTCCCATTATCAAATCAACATAAGCTTTATCTTCACCCCTATCAAGAGCTCCTTGATAGTTGGTATAAGAACCATACGCTGTGCTGATTAAACTAATGAGTAATACACCTTCTTGTTTAATTTTATATTTATTGCTCATATTATTAATGGTATAATTCATTATGTTTTCATTAGTACCATATGTAAAGTATTTTTTAAAATAACTGGGATATATGGAAAACATATAATAAGCAACGGCTTTATTAACCATCTTATAATCTTTCTTAAGAGAATAAAATCTAATAATACAAGCCATTAGTATATTAAACGGTTTAGTCATTATTTTCCAAGTACTTTTAACACTGGATGAAGAACTCAATGTTTTAACAATGAATTTTTCATCTATTTGTAATAGATCAAATATTTTCTTTTTCTCAGCATCAGAAAAAAGAGTTTTATTAACTGGGCCGCTTGTAGATAATTTGGCCGAGTTATAATCTATATACTTTTCAACTATCTGTGAAAAGGCTTTATCAACATTGGGTTTATTGAGCTGCTCTTCCACTTTTGTATATATCTCTTTTGTAAAGAATTGACTCATATAAATCCCTCCTTCTTTATAGTTCTAATCTTACTTAAATGTTAAAGAAAGCAAAAAAATAAAGAACCGTGTATTTAAACACGGTTCTTTATTTTCATTGAGAATTGATTTATTCGGGCATTCTCCCGATTGAGTCGCCATCAGAAATGAAATCATCATTGATATTGTCCATTGTTTTCAATCCTCCTTTGTTATAAAATCCACACAACTAAAATTTTACATCAAAGGAGTCCAAGCCACTTCAGGATCATTTGGAAGATATTCAACTTGGGTTCCTCGGGGGTAGCTTCGGGCGGAATAACGAGATCCCCATCGGGGACATTCACATTTGTGCCCTTACTATCCTCGTGATAAATTTTAGATGCGCAGATATCGCAATAACCATTATTGTCGGCGTCGACATGGTTACACGTCGAAGGATTCAGAACCTCTGCAACAGGTTCCTCAACAACAGGAGGATCTACCTTTTTGATGTATAGATCTTCTGTAATCTGACAATCCACTGATTCGAGATAGGTATTTAGTTTGCGATAAAATGTAGAATCACTGATCTTCAAATCGGCACAAACTAAATTTCTCAGCCTCGCTTTTCGATTATAGTCCTCATCACCCAGAAGAGGAATATTCTTCAAAACTGATTCAATAAATTTGGTGTCCATGGTGTCTCATCCTCTCAAAGATTTATTATATATTAGTTGTGTGCAATAGTATAATATATATCCATTTTTAGTAAAAATACCATTATAGAATAATCTTTACGTCGATAATGAGATCGCCTCTTCTTACCGGAATGACTTTATTTCCTTTAGAGAGCTTAGGAAGAACCGGAACTGTCGATATATTCATATCAATAGCATCAGAATTCTTCATAAAGACCCTAACATTCTCTTCTCCCTTTACAACTTTAATCAGAGAGATGAAATCGTCAATATCCAATGAAACAACCTTGATCGGGTCTTCTTTTCGTTTCATCTCCTTAAAGACTTCAAGGGATATTCTCTTTGCAAGACCCTTTCCGGTCATGACAAAGATATAGTTATCTTCTTTTTCGACAACGTCCATCCCAATGACCGTTTCTCTCTTATCCATTTTTATTGCCTTTACACCCATAGAGATACGTGCAGTCTCAGAAATTTCCTTTAAGGGAATCCTAACCGCATTTGCCTCACTGGTGTAAATAAAGACATTCTTATTGCCCGAGCAAAGTCTCACATCAATAAGCTCATCGTCATCTTTAATAACAGATCCAACAAGCTCATTGCGGATATTCATATATTCCTTCAGAGATGATTTCTTTATTAAACCATTCTTTGTTAAGAATACAAGAGATGGGATCTTCTTCATCTTAGCAAGATCATCGTCTCCGGGCTTAATAAGAATTGAAACAATTCTTCCCTTAGGATTACAGAATCTCCTAATGATTTCTCCATCGGAATCCAACTCAGAAGATGGGATATCCGATACACTGACCTTAGATATCTTTCCTCTTTCGTCGAATAACAATATATCCGACAAATTATTCGCCTTAATGATATTTGTCGGGAAATCGCCCTTTGGAATATTTCCGATATTAAGAATTTTTGCTGGAAGTTTCTTAAGATAACCACCATTAGTAAATACGATGATGTGCTCGGTATTCGGAATTGAGCTAACACCATTAATGTTAATAATCTTACTTCTTCTTCCTTCACCGAAGAGCTTAATTCCCTCTTCGAGATCTTTGATAATCGATTCGTCGATCTTCTTATTGGAACGAACGATTATCTCGAGTTCATCAGCTTCAGCGACAACCTTTTCTAATTCGTCCTTATATCCCTTTCGACTCTCTTTACTGAAAGCTGAAAGTTTCATATTAGCAATCGACTCAGCCTGTAAAGATGTGATATTGTAATTCGAAATGAGCTTCGATATCACTTCTTTTCTATTTTCAGAGTCTTTGATAATTTTGATTGTCTTCTCAGCATTATCTTTATTCAAGATGAATATGAGAATATTAAGGATATGCTCTCTTTCTCTCAAATAGATAATGCGATTGTTCAGGATTCTTCTTTTGCTTTCTCTCCGAATATTTATCCAATGAAGTATAATAGATCTCATACTGAAATCTTTAACCTCATAGTTATAGATCATCTTCATATCTACAGGATAGGTACTTTCCATATCCGTTTTACGATACAAGATTTCTCTAATTGTCTCAGGATTAATTTCGGGCTTCAGGTGTAATACCTCGTTTAATCCATTTTCTCCGGAGAAGTCTTCAATGGCTTTAATACCAAGAGAACTCGCTTTATCGATTTCAAAGATTTTAGTTTTAATCTTATTCCATGAAACCAAATATGGGGTAGAAAGGATTGTCAGGGTGTTTTTAACCCTGTCGATTTCAATCGTCCCCCTCATTCTAAAACGACCCTTACCGGTTTTACATATATCCTCAAACTGACCATCATCAATGATTTCAGCACCAGTTGAAGAATCGGGATATAATGTAATATTAGGATAATTTTTATCCTTGATCAACTCAATCGTCAGATTACATACATCCTTGAAATTGAAACTTGGGACTCCTGTGGCTAATCCATATCCAATACCAGTAGCACCAGATACTAAACCATACGGATATCTTGAAGGTAGATAATCGGGTTCCATTCTGCTATTGGAATAGTTTGGTGACATATCAGTTACTTCGGGTTTAAATTCCTCAAAGAAACATTTATAAGCGAAATGAGACAATCGTCCTTCGATATATCTAGCAGCCGCCGGGGGATCTCCCATTGGGCTACCATAGTTGCCTCGTTTATCAATAAGACAGCATAGATTAGACCAAGGTTGACCCAATCTAACAATTGTATCAAACACTGGTGCATCACCATGAGGATGATACAAAAGAGTCTGTCCTATAATATGCTCAAGCTTAGTATGATTGGTATTATAGTTAAGATTGAGATCGTTGAACATTGCAAATATAATTCTTCTCTCGCCAGGTTTCAAACCATCGTTGATAGATGGTAAATACCTCATAAGGTTAATATTTGCGCCGAATATTTTCATAGACTCGGTACACATTTCAGGCATACTAGCCTGTTCGATTTTTCCACTTAAGAATAAATCATCTTTTGACATACTTAATCCTCCAATTCTATTGTATATGTATCATCGGGAATGAATTTAGTATTGACGATATCAATTCCAAGATGATACAATATCCATCTGATAACTATATGTCTATGACAAAATTTACTTTTAGATTCATAGCAAACCAATGCTATATTGGTACTACCAGTCAATTCAACAAGTTCTTTAAGAACCTCTTTGAAGTTCAATTTATTTAAAGTTTGATGAAAATATCTCTGGATGTATTCATCCTCTTTTCTCGTTTTATGAAACATCTCAAGAGTATATTTCGTTGGAGCCAATTTTCTATAGCTCAGCATATTCAGATGCTTTGGATTTATTAGAGCGATAGATACAGGAACGATTTCTGGATCTAATGATTTCATGTGAATGAAATTTGTAGTAGTTAATTTGATTGTCATTATAAATCACTCCTTTATATTTCACTTTAATAATATATACTTATGAAAAAAATTAGGGAAGGTTTTTATAACCCTCCCTAATTCATTAGTGATTTAGTTATCAATATCCTCACGGTTAATCTTAAAGAGTTTCATCATCTCTTTTCGACTGTTGTTATCGCTACCATGAAGAACAGCAAATGACTTAATCGCATCTTCCATATCGGAGACCGCCATTTGAATGAGAATTCGGTTTCTTGGATCTAAAGTAGTCGCTCTTAGCTCTTCAGGTTCCAACTCACCTAATCCCTTAAATCGGGTTTCTACTATGGGTTGAAACTTTTGAATTTTCCTCATTATTTCACCAATAGTACAAAGACCACAATTGTTTGATTGTGTCGTAAATTCATAAACCAACTCATCATTGCTTTCAAATATATCAAGTATACCAGATATATTGTCATAGAACAATTCATCGATTTTACAAATTTGATACTTTCCTTCGAAAATGCCTGTGAGCATATGATCTTCATCAATCTTTATCTCTTGGAATATCTTATTAAATTCATCCACCCATTTAGTGGGGTTTTTATCTGAATGAAATTTAGTATAAGACATCGCGAGATTCTCAATTATAACAGGATTGATGGCGTAATGCTTAGAGCTCCGATCAAGTGACTCGAGAAATTCTCTATTAGTGAACAGAAATTTCTTAAGCTCATTATTGGTCAGAACTTTACGAGTTTTAGGATTAGTAAGTGTTATATTGTTACGGGCTTTCCGTTCGAATATATCAATATAATCCTGTTTGTTTAACGCAAATGCATCCTTCTTGTCTTTTAGTTTATAAAGCGGCGATACCGCTTTATAAATTTTTCCCGCCTTAACTAATTCGGGCATATGACATAAGAAGAAGGTGCACAGCAACGAACAAATTCGATGCCCATCAATATCAGCATCGGTCATGATAATGATTTTGTCATAGAATAGTTTGTCCATATCAAACTTATTTCCGATATTTGTCTTGAGGACAGAAACCAATCCTTTAAACTCTTCATTATCTAATACAGTATTCAACTTAAGAGCAAATGAATTCTTTGGGACGCCTCTAATAGCAAAAATAGCTTGAGAGTTGTTATCGAATCGACCAAGTCTTGCGATACCCATAGCCGATTTTCCCTCAATAATGATCAACTCTCGATATTGATGCTTTCCGCGATTATTGGCAGGAACAAAATTCTCCATACTGTGTTCAGCGAGAATATTTGTTTCACCTTTAATAACAGATGCTCTAACTCTGTTTGCCTCTAATCTAATTTTAGCAGTCATCTTAATGAATGCTATACACTTCTTAAGAACATTGGGATTTACTTTAAAATATTCATCCAAAGCCTTTGTGACAATTAGTCTAATCGGCTTAAAGAATTCATCGGAAGATAAAGAGTGTTTTGTCTGAGAGGAGAATTGAGGTTGTAAATCAGTATTGATATTGATCGCAACGTATAAACCCTTAATAGCATCAGAGAACTGAATCTCTAATTTCCTCATCTCTCTTTCAGATAATTCCTTCTTACAAGCATTCAACATGAAATAACCAATAGCCTGTTTAGCGGCGTTAACATGAACTCCACCTTCTATTGTATTAACAAAGTTGCAAAATGAAGTGCTTGTGAATTCTTGTAAGGTGGTTGAATATCCAAATGCAACTTCAGCCATTATCTCTCGTTTAACATCACGAGTAGAATGTTTGACCTTGTTATTTTCACCAACAAAAGAATCGGTGATCTTTTCTGTAGTGAAGCTATGATCTGCAACGTGAACGATATCAGTTTCAAAGTCTATATTTGTATCTTTGATATAATCAAACATACCTTTTTTATTCTGAAACGTTTTCCGTGGGATTATATCCTTATTACCTTTACGATAGGTAAAGTTGATTTTGATCTTGGATGGGATTTGATAAGAAAGTTTATCTAACCAATCCTTGATATCTTCTATATCAACAGCACATTTACCAAGAAATATTTCAGAAGGAATAAATCTTATAGTTGTACCATGAGCATCTTTAGAAGATATTTTCTTCTTTGTAATTTCCCCAATGGGAATGCCTTCTTCACAATGAAGATGGTGTCTATATCCATCTCTTTCAACAATCATATCAAATTGATCTGAAAGCGCGTTAACGCAGGTTAATCCTACCAGATATCTTCACGTAGGTCGTTAATCTACGCAGTTCTCTTATGAACTTCTCTATGTTTCCATAGAAGCTGAGACTATATCTTCACCCTTGTATGAGATTATACCTAGGGTGTTTCCTATTTCCATTTAAAGGACTTCTTGTAATACTAATATCATATTACTGCCTACCACTTGGTTGTACTCTACTCACACATGAAATGTGCTTTCGATAGTCGTTGAACCTTTAACTCATTAAGAGTCACTTGGCTGCGGATTGACCATATATCTCATACGCTTTTTACTATACCTATGATAATTAATCATAGCCACATATATATCACTATATAAGTTTAGTACGTAGAGCTTTAGGAATCCAGAATATAAATTCCAGATGGAGCATCTACTCATGTAGATTTTGGCTTGCTCCCGTCCCCGCAATTAAAGAAATATTCATAATGTATTACTACACTACCCGGCATAATCTACCGTTTTCGCCCGCCGTTTTACCAGAAAATTCTCTTGTGAATTTACTGCCTGCTTGTAACCTGGTGCAGGTTAATGCCATATATTCGGGAGGAATACCTCTTCCGTTATCAGAAACATAAACAGAGTTATCTTCCTTATCGATAATAATCTCTATTTTATTTCCCGGAGAATTCGGATTAATGAATTCGTCTATACTGTTATTTACGACCTCTTTGAAAAGCTGTGAAACTCCTCGAGGTCCTATATAACTAATATACATATTAGGTTTCTTTTTTATTTTGTCTACGTCTTCCTCAATGTGTTCAATTTTATCATCTGTAAATTGACTCATAAGTGTAAGCCTCCTAACGTTTAAGTAAAGAGAAGTAAACGTTTAATTTACTTCTCTTTACAATTTTAATTTAATGTTATATAGATAATAATTTCGTATCCAGTATGTACTGGATTAATTATTCTTTAACATTAAAAAGTTCTAATGGTGATTTATCACTCGAGAAACCTGCTGCTCCTTTATGACCTCCACCACCAAAATACTCGCATATCTTACCCACATGGATATTATCTTTCCGACTATAGAGACTATAAGTATAACGGAAAGTCTTTTCGAGATTGAATCTCATAACGAAATCAACATTATCAATTTCATCTCCAAACAATCTCGAAAATCCAGCTGGGTGGTTAATGATAGCAACTCGATAATTATGATCATCGATGCTAATATCTTTAATGATCATTGCGGCGTTTCTTATAGTGGCGTATTCGTTATCTAAGAACTTAAGAATGTTCTTTCCAACAAATATTGACCGTTTAACATAAGTATCAGTAGAATTAAATAGGACACCTTCCCACTCGAGGCTTCTGATATCTTTTGGATTTTCAATCAATGTTCCAAATCCATAATGAAATTCTTCAACATCTGGCATTTGGAAATCCCATCTGTCATACATGTCAATATACTTAAGAGTCTCGGTTGGAAATAGATCCGGAAATAGATTTATAAATGCAATCATTGCACCGCAATGTTTTGTTGTTATATGATAAACGATTTTTAAATCGTTTAAATATTTTTTCTTATTTCTTGCCACTTCTAGAGATGAAGCATGGTGGTCAAACCATGTAATATATGAACAAATATCTCTAATCTCACCAATCGTTGAAATTGTTTTAAGAGTAAAACTAATATCGACGATGTATATATGTCTAAATGTATCTCCTATTTCTTTTATACGAGAAATAAGAGTATCAAAATTATAATCTGTCTCAATATTGAAAATTGATTCTTTATCATTTCCTTGTCGAATTAAATAATTATATACAATGGCTCCGCCCGCGTGACCATCATCGTCAGTATGATGAATAATAAGAAACTTTTCCTTATTATTTTTTTCAGGTACTAAAAATGCCATATTTTATTCTTCCTTTCATCTTAATAATAAAAAAATAAGAGCTATGGAAATTAATCCATAGCTCTTATTTTATCCTAGGTTAATAAACTTGAATCGCGATTCAAAGTTATTATGGATTACGCATGATAGCCGCGATTGATAGCGCTGAGCGGATTGTTCCGGTTCTTTTTCTTGTTCTTCTTGGAATACTCAGCGCGGCTCTTCTCCTTCAACAGCGCCTTATAGGCTTTGCTGATATCGGTGAACTGAACCTCGAGCATCGTCAGGTCCTTCAGAACCTTAGAATTGTCCGGATCACACATCATACGAATCTGCTCGCACATTGCATACACGGTGTTCTTTGCCGATTTGATTCGATCCTTATGTTGTACCGCGAGATCGAACTTCATCTGGCACTGTTTGCAGCAGCCCTTGGTCGTTCCTTCGATCATCTTGATGGTGGGCTTGCCGCTGTCTTTCTTATGACGGCAGGTGGACCGAGACGAAAGCTCAGCCGCCTTCAGCTCTCTCTTCTTTTCTTTGTAATCTTTTCGGGATTGCAGGAGAGCCCTGTTGTGTGCTTCCTCGCGAAGATTCTTCTTCTTTTTCTTGTTCTTGTCCATTTGTAATAACCTCCATTTTATAATTTTCTAAATTAGTTATAATGTTAAGGTGAGAATTATAAATAACTCTCACCTTAATACACGTAAATTATATATATTTGTATTGTACATTGAAAAATAAATTATTATAGATACAAAGAATTGGCCTGTTCGCTTAGATACTTGGTATCTTTAACTTGAGCCAATCCAACCAAAAGCTGAAGATGCTCAAGACCACGATACTCATAGAATACATTTTTATCGGTGACTGATGATATATCAACAGCTCTACCGGTCGAATCAATTGAGAATTTCATAATATCTGTAGCGCCTAAAAATATAGAAGTGCTGTCAAACTCAATCGCTCCATTAATACCAAAAGTCACTTTAAAACCATTATCGAAATATAAAACTATAACATTGCTGTCTCCGCCAAGATCTAAAAGAACAGCATCAAACTCAGCACGGGTCATATATAAATCCCTCCTTTAAAATTACTATACTGTTGAAATCATAATAGGTTATTTTTTATTGCGCTTTCTTTTACCTTTACCGTGATGTAATTTGAATTTATTCTTTACCCTTTTGACATATTGCTCCGTTGTTTCATTCAAGCAGTATTTGTTATAATCCAAAGGGTCTCTCATTGCATCGACTATACGTTGATTGATTTTTAATCCGAGTGTATTATCCATATAATATATAATCTCCTTGCTTTTTAAACTGCGATTATTAATCCTTCTTCGGCTCTTGTGATAGCTGTGTATAACCACTTATTATAAAAATCTCTACCACCCATAAACTCATTATACACCAATACATTTCGATATTGGCTACCTTGAGATAAATGGGCAGATATTGCATATGCATACTCAAATTTATCAATAACATCATATTTTCGATTCTTATCCATCAACTCTTTCTTTTTCTCAAAAGAAGCAACTAGATAATTGTAATCGATAATAACATCTTCAAACTGTTCATTCTGAATAAATTCGGGTTTAAAATCAATAACCAAATCCCTATGATTAAAAGTTTCAATATTCATATCGGTTATATTTCCGACTAGACCATTAATAAGAAATATACCGTTAGATATTGATTTATTCCAATTATTTTTTCGACATATTATCTTATCATCAATAGTGGGCTCTTTGCCAATCTTGCCCAGAATTCTATTTCGAATATGTGAGTTTAACATATCTCGAGTTATATTCTTAGCACAGATATTCACATCAGCCCACATATAATTTGTATCACTAAGAAGATTCTTTGGTACGATGAAACATTTTTCACCATATCTACCAATCTTTAATGGTTCTCCAACTATAGCCTTTTGGGAAAGGTAAATAATTGGGTCATCTTCTTTCTGTCGATATATTTGCGTTAGAATAACATCCGGTTTTTTTAAGAAGTATGGTTTTTGAAGTACCGGTGGTAACTGATTTAAATCTCCCAATACTATAATAGGTATATTGAAAGAGAGTAAATCTTTTGCTATATCTTCGCCCACCATAGAACCCTCATCGATAACCATTAACCTGATATTAGGATCAATATTTTTTCTTTTCTTAAAAATTACTCGAGTTAATTCTCGACCGGTTGCTTCATCTTTGATTTTATTACCATTGGCGTCCAAAACAGGAGCATCATATGGCTCATAAATAACAGAGTGAATCGTTTTAGCCCTTGTGCCTTTTCGAATTAGTTGCAGAGCTGCCTTGCCGACATAAGCCATAAATAATACTTCGTCGTCATCTAATCCCAATTCCTCTATTATATATTTCACCAAAGTAGTCTTACCAGTTCCAGCGGCTCCAGCTATTTCAAATACCGGTTTCTTTCCTTTTTTAAACCAGTACTGAACTTCTTTCATTGCATATTCCATTTCTTTATTAAGAACGATTTTCATATTTTAAATCACCATCTTTTCTTTATTTATATAGACGTTAATTACCTATATGTAAAAAGCGGTATACATTTATATTTTGAAGTTAAAATCGTATGATTTTAACAATTAGTTAATAAGAATCAGAGAGGAGAGTTTTTATGGGGTTATTGAACAATACCACCATTGATGGTGATCTTTTAACTAATATAATTAATACGCCTTCTTATAAGACCTCAGAGAGTGAGGTTAATTTTAAAATAGATAATAAAGGTCGCCTTACTTCTACAATTGATGAAAATAAAAGAAGCTTAAGTGATTATACACTAATAAATAATATTGAAATGTTAAAGAGTGGTAGAATAGGAGAGAATTGCTCCTTCTACACCAATAAAGGAAAATCAATTGGTTTACCGACTTCAGATGCGTTTATTGAACACTTTGAAGACTTTAAAAGTGAGCATGATGATGCGACACTCCCAATGATACAAACATATAACCATGATCCTAGAATGGTTTACTATGATGGTAATATTTATATAGTCGGAGAAAATCTAGATTATGATAATAACGGAATTCGTTATCGTAGTTTATATATTTATAATATTGAAAATCGCACATGGTCTAGAGGTGCTGATTTACCATTTGAAAGAGAATGGGGTAGTATTATAGTATATAAAGATAAAATAATTTCATGTTGTGAATATCTTGATAATCACATTTTAATTTATGATATTAAAACCGATTCATGGTTCGTTGGACCTCAAAGCTCTATAACAAGAAGATATAAAGCAACTTTGACTATATACGATGATAAATTATTTATCATTGGTGGATATTCATTATCAGTAGTTGAAATTGAAATGTATGATATTCTAACCAATACTTTGACAATTGTGGGAAACTTAGTTTTAGGTAGAGCATATCATCAGACAATACAATATGAATCCAAAGCTTATATAATATCTGGTAATGGTAGCACGGTAGAAATTTTTGATCTTAATACGTATGAAATTACAGCCGGAGCGTCAATCAAAACTGGACGAAATCGATTTAGTGCTGATCTTTATAATGGTAAAATATATTGTTATGGTGGAAGCGATGGATCTGCTGCTATAAATACAATGGAAATTTATGATATAGCAACAAACACTTGGACATATGGAGCCCCTGGAAATATTAAAAGATTGAAACATCGATCTGTGTTAAAGGATAAAAAAATATATATAATTGGTGGGGTTAATTATTCTAATGAATCCAACTTCCCAATAGAAATTTATGACATAGAGACTAACACATGGTCATTTCCCGATGTAAAATTAGGATATAATAACAGCTCAACCATTCTTGCTGATTCCACTATATATAGTTTTGGTGGAACCAATAGACCAGAATCTACAAGCACAGATCTAGTATATACTGGGATGGAGAGTTATAATATTGATACAAATGAAAAGATTGCTCCATTACCATATATCTTCGTATATAGAAGGAATTTTGGTTGTAATATAATTAACGATAAAGTATATATAAGTGGTGGAGGAACGTACAGTTCAAGCAGCGCAACATCACTTATGTTTGTTTATGATATAAAAAACCACGAAATGGAATCAATCCCTTTACCAGTCTCATTGGTATCGCATGTATCTGTTAGTTATGGAAACGATTTATATTTAATAGGCGGAGTCAGCAACAATGGTGTATATAAATATAACACAATCACAAAATCGTGGTCAACGGTGGCATCTACCACAAGCGCTACAGCTTACGGAACTGGGTGTGTTTATAATGGTAAAATATATGTAGTTGGCGGTCGAACTGGAACATCAGCACGATCCCCCACAGTAAAAAGCATATTTGTCTACACCATATCATCCAATACATGGACCACAATAACAACTCCCGACGGTTTTGCAGAAGGTGCTATGGAATTATATAATGGTAAATTGTATATATTATACGGAGTTCAATACAATACATTCTCGTCAGTTAAATATACGTCAACTGTTCATATTTATGATATTGCGGGTAACACATGGACTACTGGAGCAACACTTCCTAAGCAGAAAAAAGGATGTCGATCAATAATTGTTGATGATAATATATATATTTTTGGTGGTAGTGGTGATACTATGACTGTGGCCGATGTCCACGTTTATAATATAACTCGAAACGAATTTCAGGAATGTACTCCGATGTTAAATAAACGATCTTACAGTGGTGTCGTATATAGTAATGGCTATGCTTTCATTTTCTTCGGAAATAATCTCATCAATGATTTAACCTATTCAAGTCCGATGAGATTTGAAATCTATGATATAAAAAAAGGATCAATAACCAATACTATTCCAATAAGCGGTCCAGATAAATTAAGATATCTTGATAGCGTAATATATGACGATAAAATGTATATTATTGGCGGAGAAAACGAATCATCAAAGGTCGTGAATTCTATAATGGTTTATGATATCAAAACTAATAGATTTATTGAATCTATTGATACTCCGTATAAGATGTATATTGATAATAGAACAGCTTCTCATATATATAATGATAATATATATATAGTCGGGTCTCAATACAGAGAAATTGATATTAATAGATTATTATTTCGGGGATTTGGATTAAGATTTAATCTTATAACTAAAGAATGGAAAAAATTCAAAGCTGATATTTTTTATAACCATAACTGGTCATCTACTGTGTTTCATAAAGGAAAATATTATTTGATTGGTGGTTGGATTGGTGAAAATGGAAACATGACCAATTCGAGTTATGCGTGTAATGATAATATTACTATATTTGATGTCGAGACTGAGAAAACCACAATTGGTCAGAGAATGCCTATCGGTGTTACAGGATCAAATGCAGTTTTAATCGATGATAAGATATATATAATGGGAGGATTTATTCACTCAAACACAGCAGGATTATCTTTAAATGATATAGTGGTGTACGATATTAACAGTAATACTTGGTTTATAGAAACAGATAAACCCGAAACGCTTAGAGGATATGCGGTTTCTTCATTATGTCCAGATAGAGTTGGTTATAATATTTCGGGTATCGCCAGAAATTTCACAACAAATAGTATCAATAATAAGATCGTGGGTTATAATTTCTTAACAAGAGAAGCTTATTCTGTTGGAGAATTAAAAGACTCAAGAAATGCATTTAGTGCTTCTATATATAAAGATAAATTCTATATTTATGGTGGGCGTTTAAACAATACTACAACTCAAACGGATACAATGGAAACATTCACTATACCGGAATCTGTTTCAACTATAGATCTAAGTGTGCCGATTAGTGAAATAGAACTCATGAAAGAGTCTATTGTTATAGAGAGAGCGTATACTTCTAATGGAGTATATATGAGAAAAAAAGAATATGATAATATAAAAAAGAAACTTCTTTTTTCTGAATGGAAAAAGGTTATTGAAAGTAACTAATAAAGGAGGAAATTGAAATGGCTAAGTTAAATACTATGACCACAAAGCATTTAACAGTAACCGGTAAAGTTACTACCAATGCTATGAATAATCTGTTTAAGAACAGATTCAACACTTCAATTCAAAATGAACATCAAACCTTTAGTGGATTGATTAATATATTAAATCCAGGATTTATTAATGATATTTCCTTAGAGGGAAATTTAACATATAAAACAGAAAATGCACAAGAAATAGGCTTCCCAACACGGGAAGCCTATATTGAGCATAAAGAGAATCGTAATAGTCCTCTTAGAGAGGAAATAAACGCTATATTAGGTGGAATATTTATTCCTTCTTTTTTTGAGCGTGATATGTATGTAACCGATGAATATGTGGGTATAATAGTCCATGATGGTGTCGGTACAATTAAAAGGGTCGAAAGAGAGTTCGGAACCAGACTACAAGATATCGATCTCGGCATCAACTTATTTAATGCTAAGACTTTAGTGGATGGTACTACTCTCTTTGCTCTCTGTTTGAATAAGATATATATAGTAAATTTGCTCACACTTGATAAGAAAGTCTTGGAATATGAATTTTTCCACGCTTCAGGTCGTTGTGGGCTTGTATATCGAAAAGAAGATAATTCTTTATATATAATGAATCTCTCTACATTTACAAACGGTTATGCGTTTAATTATCAATTGAAACTTGATACCCTTGATTTAATTCAATTGATCGATTATCAATCTAATCGATATCAACCTAATAAATTCTTCTATGAGACAATTGAATTTGAGAATAAAGTCGAATTAAAAGAAAATAATTCTTTAATCCCATTCGGTAAAGGATTTATCGGGATTGGAAAAGACCCAAAGAATTATATACTTGCCACATTCGACTATGAAAGAATCGATACAACGTATTATTGTATAGATAAAATAGATGAAGTATTTGTATATGGAGATAAAGCCTATTTAATTCATTACAATGAAAAGTATATGAGTGTTGTTAATATAAACGGAAAAATTATAGATAAAAGACCGTTGCTTGAAACAGCTAATCGTCAAATATATAATATAGTTGGCGTTGACGATAAAAATGTCTATTGTATAACATATGAGTCTAAAAATAAAGCGATATTATTTTCAAATAATGAAGGAAATGTCGAAGATATTTGCTCATTTGATATGATTATGATGGCCCCAATAGTCACTATCAGAGAAGATGATTTCGTGACTATATTTTCCAAGGGAAATATTGATGGGATATTATTTGATTCTAAAGATAAAATGAATCCATCGTTAACATTTAGCGGGTCTAACTTTAAAGTATATGGAGATACCTTTACAATAAACACCAAGCTCAAAGTATTAGCTGATAGTAAATATATTTCTACTCTAAAGAGTGGTATAAATACTTTACTGGTTGATGGTTTAGCATTATCCAATACCAATGATGGAAAGATAAATATCTGGTCTGATGTATATACTAATCCATTAAGAGCGCTTAAGGCTGAATCTGATATGGTTAGAGATCCTTCCGATATTAGAGATAATTCGATTTCTCTTACTGGTGTCGATTGGCTCATTTATGACGGGAAAAATATTGTTAATAATAAAATGCAAACGGTTTTTAATGGATATGTATTTTCCACCGATAATAAAGCATGGCATATAACGAAATCGTCGACATATCCTGCATGGTATACCGACGATTATGCTGGATATAAAGCTCTTTTGTGTGAATGTTATATATCCTCCCAAGATATTAATGCCGTTGTTTGTTTTTTAAACCATCCAACTCTTATAAAAGAGGTCAATTATTTTAAAAGTGGGAATAATTATTCTCGTTTAGCACATGTTAAGAAACTATTTTTACCAGAAGCTTTCGTAATGATGGATTATGGAAATACATATAGATTAAATCTCTCGACTGGAGTTATGTATAGTAAAGATGAATCTGATGTAACATATGCAATGGGCGCTCAAGGATCTGATGGAGAGAATTTTTTTGCTTATGAGCTTAAAAATAAACTTCGCAATATGAGTCTCATCTCAGTTAAAAAGACCAATACTCCATCAGGTGAAAAATCTCGTATAATATCAATGATTGAAGATTCGGGTGATATGTATTCCGATGGAGATAAGACCAAAAATATATACGCCCTCGTACAACGAGATAGTCCGGCGTTATCTCTATATAAATATGAAAACTTCCAAATGATTAAAATATTAGATGATATATATACTGCGTCCGGCAATGTAGATAATTTATTAATCTATAATAATTGTCTGTACTGGTTTAATGTAGAGACTGGTAATACCAATGGAATACTAAAACAATATGACCTATTATCAGGTGAAGAAAAAGGAATCGGGATGGGAATTCCTCCATCTGTAAATAGCGCTATAACAATAGGATTTATTGATGGTCGATTTTATATTTTTATAATCAAATCATCTGATAAAAATACTCTATATTATTATGGTGAAAAAACCGGTACTATAAATATCGAGTATAACGAAATTCCCATTGGGGATTTAAACTATCTCAGGTGGATTAAAACTAAAAATGATGATGAAATTATTTTAATCTTAGATAATAAATATCTTCTTAGACTTAATTCTTTAGACGATATCAGCGTTAAAGCAGAAGATGTAGGAGGATTGTTAACTCAATCAAATTCAACCGTGTATGGTCTCATTAAAAACCCACTCGAAGACTTTACGATTGGAAATGCCCCAGGCAATGAATATACCAAAAAATTTAAACAATTTTGTTTATACTACGATATAAAAACTAATATAAATCATATCTTCAACGCTGATAACTATATGCAGATTAGTAAACACCCAACCGAGGAATTTCAAAATCCATTTAAAATAAAAGGATATGAAATTGATGACGTTGAAGATAATCTTGTTTTATATAGACCCGAGAATGGGCGTGTTGTTGAAGGTGTTAAAAACGTTGATTTTAATAAATACGAAATCGATGGATATGAGCCTTCCCCTATTACATATGGACCATCGCTTGCGTTTCCGAGATTTAACGGAATCGTCGAAAAATATGGGGATTATATTTATATCTTAGGGGGTAATAACGGGATAAGCGGACCCCCATCTGTTAATTATGTTGAACGATACGATACTAAAACAAATACACTAAAAAGTATAAATACTGGTGGAGGTTTTGGTAGCACGGTAAGCCATATATTTTATAATAACAAAATATATGTATGCGGAAACAACGTTTCCATACAAATATTTGATTGCGAAACCGAAACAAAGTCGATGAGTTCGGCGAGCTCTGATAATAGACATGGGGCTTGTAGTGTATTATATAATGATAAAATTTATATGATGAGCGGCCAATCAAGTAGTATGTATTATAATTCAGTAAAAATATATGACATATCCACAGATACTTGGACATATGGTTCTGAATCAACATATAAACACGATGAAGGAAGTGCTATATTATATAATATGAAAATTTATCTAATAGGGGGAGGATATTCATCTCGCCTTGAAATATATGATATAGCTACAGATACCTGGACATTGGGTGCTAATTTACCAATTGCTCGATATAGACAATCGTGTCATTTATACGGTGGGGATATATACTGCATTGGTGGTGTTACTGGAAGTCCAACAATAATTAAATATAATATAGAAACAAACACCTGGTCATCAATGGCTTCTATGCAATTTCCAAGAGCCACAAATCAAACAACCCAATTAATTGATGATAAAATTTATATAATGGGGGGAAATATCAACTCCGACGAATCCCTCATTGAAATTTATGATATAACCAATAACACGGTAAGTGTATATTGTGAACTCGATATTGGGATGCGAAGAAATAAATCGGTCGTGGTTGGAGACTATATTTATATGCTTTGCGGCCATGATGTTAATAATACATATGAAACCAATATAATGACACAAATTAATCGGATAAAGAAAATTAAAATAAAAGACTACAACTATTTATCATTATTACTGGGCAAAGTATATCATCATACAACTACTTTATATAATGAAAAATTATATATAGTAACAGGTTATGAAGATGGGTCTTTAAGTCGTAATCTATATGAGTATGATTTAAAATCTAATACCATAAGAAAAAAATCTAAACCGTTATATACCCATTTCTATCATACGGCTACTTTATATAATGATAAGATTTATATAATTGGTGGAAATGCTAATAATAAGATAGAGGTGTATGATATTAAATCTGATACATGGAGTGACGGACCAACATTAGCTACATCTTATAGAACCCATCATACATCGGAGTTAGTTAATGGTAAAATTTATATCATTGGTGGCAACACTGGTAACACTCAAGGTACGCCAATAGCTCCTATAGAAATATTTGATATAGCGAATAACACTATCAACACAATTAAATCATTAACAGTGCCTAGATATAGACACACATCGCATGTATATGGTGATAAAATTTATATAATTGGTGGCTGTAAAGCTACAGCATCGCCCGATGATCACTTTAAATCGATCGAAATTTATAATACGTCAGATGACACTATATCAAATGGACCAAATATAAATTTTGCCAGATCTTATCATAATTCAATTTTATATAAGGACAAAATTTATATATTCAATGGTAGGACTAATATCAGCCTCAAATCCATTGAAGTATATTCATTGACAACAAATACTGTCACAAGTGTTGGTAATTTTAATGATATTAGATGGCAGTGTGAATCGGTATTATTTAATGATAAAATATATGTATTTGGTGGACAAAATGGTAGCAACTTATACACCTCTTATGAAACTTTTGATATAAATACTTATGAAGTAGTTAAAAAAGAGTTAAATTATCGGGTTAGCTATTCATTTAACGCTATTTTATTCAGAGATAAAGCTTATTTAGTAGGCGGTATTAACCCATACCCTCTTTATTCAATTTATAAAGTAAATCTAAACGAATATGAAGATTCAGCCAATCTTTTAGATTTACGTTCAATGGATATCAAATATACAGACACATCGTTGAAGAATTCTTTCTTCATAAATGATTCATTTAATAGTGTCTCGGTTGTTAAAGAAAATGATCAAACCTTTGTCAAATTGATTCAGGCAACTGATACAAGTAACACACAGTTTAAGAGTAGACTTCTAAATTCCAATCTTATGGATAAGGATGAGTTTACTAAATACATGAAATATACGAGGACGTCTTGTACTGTCACAGAGTATAATAATAAAGCATATATAATTGGTGGTTCCACCGATACTATGGAAATTTATAATTTAATAACCGGTGAAATAACTGATGGTGCTAGTATGGAGTATTCACGATCAGGCCATGATGCTATTTTATGCGGAGATAATATATATGTAATTGGAGGTATAGGAGGACCCACCAAAATAGAGAAATATAATATACCGACTAATACATGGACAACTATAAATGTGTCACTTGATATATATAAACCGATATTATTTTTATATAATAATAATATTTATATTTGTCAAGAGGATATATTGAAGATCTTTAATATAACAACAAATACCATTTCCGATGGAAATTCTCCTTCAGGAAGTTATACCCGTATTACATCGGCTGAATTATTTAATGGTAAAATATACTTGTTTTATAATAACGCTGGTCTTTATATGCAAATATATACTATAAGTACCGGTATATGGGGAACTGCTACTAAAATTCATAACGACGCTCCTTATATATTATATACATCTATTTATAGAGGCATTATCTATGTTTTTAATGGCTCCGAAGAAGATGAAAAATTCTTATTTAAACCGGATATATATAATGCGGTAACGGGGAATTGGGTATTGAAATCAAAGAGTGAGTATTTTATACACAGTAAACCGGTTCAATATCGAAATAAGCTTTATTTTATAGGCTCAAGAGACAATAATAAAAGAGGCATTGTATATTATGATATAAAAACTGATACATTATATGACGCCATTGATGATATAACAATATATCAAGGTGGACCGACCATTATATTTAAAGATCAATTACATTTTATAGGCGGATATAATACCAACGAGATCAGAATACGTGATTTTAAATCAATAATTAATAATCATAAATCGACTTTATACTGGAATCCCTATTATTTTTATAAAAATAAATTGTATATATTTGGTGGATCAATCGATAGCACATACACTCCATCTATTATTGAATATGATCCTATTAATAAAACCGAGAAAACAATTACCGGAAATACATCGATAAATTCAGAGGCCAATACTATACAGATTGATGATTCAATTTATGTATTGGGTGGAAGAAACTCATCGGGGGTTGTTACAACAATGCCCGTTTATAATTGCAACCAGTCTGGTCTCGTTCCCTCTGTAATTAGTACAACGATTACTCTTGGTGGATTCTATTCATCGGGTTGTTTTAGATATGGTGATGATATTTATATATTAGGAATTGGTACAACGCGCTCAAACCCAATAAAGCGATATAATATATCAACAAACACGGTTCACTCTGTGAGTGCCACTATGCCAAATACTGTCCCTGTCTCATCTTTTATTTATGAGATTGATGAAAAAATCTATATGATAACATTTGACAATTCATCCAATAATGAGGCTGGTATATATGAAATTGAAGTTGAATCATATAATTTAATCTTTAAAAAAATTCATTATACTGGGGAATTGAGAAAGAAAGCTCAAAGGCTCCCCATTTTATTTAATTCGAGGATTTACTTGATTGGTGGTTTTGGGGGGGCAACATATTGGGACACTGTCGATGTATTCGATGGAAAATATGAAACATTTAATTCGATCACACCAATTAAAAACGGTCGAGGTTATCATTCGGGATTCAATATCGGGAATAAGGCATTTCTTATTGGTGGTAGAATGACAGATACCGATTTCTTCAAATCAACAGAAATATATGAGATTTTTGATGATACATGTTATAAAACTTTCATTTTCAAAGAAGATGGAAATCTCTATTTATACGTCTTAGTATATACCAATTTCAATCTTTATATTATGAAATATGATATAAATAATGACTATAAGATAGTTTATGAAAAATTCTACATGGCCGAAGTAGACTATGATGATGGTACTTTCTGTGCCACTATGGACTACTTAGGAAATATCCTTTATAGAAAGAATAATATTCATTATTGTAATAGTAAAATAATTCAAAATATTTCTTATAAATCAAAACTATATAAATTCAATGAAGGATTTATATCTAAATCAGATAGATCTTATATCATATACGATGAAGATTATCGTATATTGACAACCGAAAACAGATATTCATATGGTGGTATTCAATTAACCGATGAAGATAGACTATATCTTTATCGGGATAATGAGGTATCTCATATAGAGAGAGATAACACTAAGCTCATGTTGGATATTGGATATTCAGTTCCTGATAACAAATCCCATATGAGAAGTAAAACAAAAGATTCTCCAATTGGTAAACTTGGTAGTTGGACTAATTGGTCTAGGTAAAAATATAAATATAGAAGACTATAGCAATTAAAAAGCTATAGTCTTCTATATTATCCACATTATATTAAAATACTTTTATAGGAGGTATTATTTATGACAGATATTAATGCAATTAAAACGTTTAATATAGAAGCAACCGAATATGGGTATAATCTAGCATATGCATCATATAATGCTTCTTCTTTTAAAGTCAATATACCAAAGTTAATGCCCTTGATTCCTGTTGCTCCTCCATTAGTTACTCCTAAGATGTATAATCCAAAGATATTTTGCAATGATATCTCTAATATGCCAGTTGGAGGTATGGTTATAAACACGCAAAACTATCTAACGATCAACGTAAACAGAAACTCTGATACATATAACAGGGGTGGTACAGACGGTGGTACTGGTTATATGACTAGGGTGAATTGCCGCATACTCAACAACAACATTCGTAATATATATATAACAAACGTATTATAAAGAGGAAGGTGAATATCGATGGCAAAAACGTTATCGGAATGTAGTACTATAGGAGATTGTGTAGACTTTGGTAAAAATCTGGATATATCTTTATCTTCATTGGCATATAAAGGGGCTTTTACCGATGATAGTGGAAATAAGATAATTTATAACACCACTAATATAATCGGTAGATATGATAGTCTGCTTGCAGAATATGTTGAGGATATGGAATATACCGAGGCAGAGTTTGTTAAGTATTATATGCAACCAAAACGTTTAAGTTTGGATTTGTATAAAACAACAGAACTTTGGGCTCTCCTATTGAGATTAAACAAGATGACCGATATAACTCAATTTACTAAATCAAAAATCAAAATTTACAACAAAGAGATTCTCGGAGTTATTAATGAAATATTGATACTGGAAGATGTATCAATAACAAAAAATAAAAAAGAATCTGGGATAATATAAAAAATAATACAGAGATAGTTATTACACTATCTCTGTATTATTTTGTGTTTAGATGTCAATCTTATAGATGGCGCTATACTCAACAGATCTTGTTTCGACAAATTCCCAATCACAGGGAATTGCATCCAAAACCGCCGCAATCATGCCATGCTTGTCAATTTCATCTACATCAATATCTTCAATATAAGATGAAAATGAATCAATGATAACATCAACATCTTCTGAAGTCAGATATTCTTTGACAAGAACAGGAATTGTATTGATTGAGGGTTTCCCAGGGTCGGGGGTATTGATTGAAAAGAACAGCAATGTTGTGAAACTGGGTTCTTTTTGGTCAAGGACATCAACAACCAATTCATCGATATAGGTTTTGTCAGATTTATAACTCTTGAGCGCGGTAGTAACATTACATTTCCGCTTGTTGTTAGAAATCATACAAGAGCTAACTTGTACCATCATATCGATATCAGGGTTGAGGATGGTAAATCTCTTTATCATGAGATTCTTTATTAAGACCATGGTTTCATAGTCCCTCGAGACTATTGTAAGATTTAATGTACTCTTATCGGGGCCGTTGAGAACGCTAAGAGTAATTTCGGGCTCGGGGTTGGCTACCTTCTCGCTGACCAAATTCACGGTCTCGATCAGATTCCCCATTTCCTCTTTCGAGTCAACGATTTTTATTAGAGCTATAAACTCCCAATTAGTTTTCATATTTATCAACCTTTCCTTATATATTACCATAATAATATATATTTATTTAATTATAGATATCATATAATTAAATCTTTCCACCGAAGAACTTATTATATGGAACTAAACCTGGAGTCAATTTATTTAGATCAATCGTTCTGACCTCATAGCCGGAGATTAAATACGCTATATTGTGGTCCCTATCAACGCACATCGTTGTATTGGTAACGTTTGTAATAGCGTTTTCTGAAGGAGAAATAATATTTCCTGCTCCTGTTGACATATTAAAGACCCAAGTAGATCCTGAAGATGAAATAGTTGGAGGAGATCCAATACTACATCCTATACAATATAAACGATCGTCTTTAATTATTGGATTGCCATATATTAACTTTTGATGATCGATTTGAGATGCCCATCCATTTGTTGCGATATTATATATATATGTGGATGAAATTGCACTCGAATAATCAACTGCGTTATGAACAGGAACTCCACTAAATCCGGCAGTAGAACCACCGATAGCATATATTTTATTATCATGATATACTAATTCCGGTCTCATAACAGCAGCGGGTAAGTTAGCAATTGCGGTCCATGTATTGGCTTTAATATCGTAATATGAACATACATTCTGGGTAGCAGAACCTGATGATAAACGCCCACCAACTTGATAAATTCGGGAGCCGACTAATACAGCACCAAAACAACATAAACTGGTAAGCATATCTGCTCCAGAAGTCCAGACTCGTGTATTTAAATCAAAAATAGAAACCTTTGTACCAAATGTCGAGGGATATCCTCCCAATACATATAATTTATTATTATATGGTATGACTTTGTTAAAACTACAAGCATTTGGTATTGACCCAAGATCTTCTAATTTGTTAGTATTAACATCTAAAGAATAAAAATAGCTAAATACTATTGTACTAAATCCACCAACAAAATATATTTTTCCTTTATAATAACACGTAGCACCATATGTATATGGTTGTTTGCGCAGATCTGGAAATAAAGGTACTCTGAATGTAGTGCTGGTTGGATCTGGATTCATGGTTAATTGGCTTCTTATAACTTGAGTTGTCATAAATAACTCCTCCTTGTAATTACTTTCTTAAAATAATGTGAAGAATATAGAGTGTTATTCCATTGCGGAATAACACTCTATATTATTATGAGAATTTAAATATTTCATCAGCATCATAATCATCATTCATCGGAGTAAATTGATTGACAACTCCTCGACGAGTTTTATTTTTTTCATTTCGTTCGGTTCCACTCATATCATTATTGACGTTAATAATCGATAATGATTCTTTCAAATTAACATCGTCTAATAATTTAATACGATTACCAAATTCAAACGGATGGCTGAATATATTAGATACTTGCATCGGTTTATATCTTATCTTAACACGTTTAAATGTCAGATAAAATTGTGATGTATCTTCATCTGTTTTTTTCTTGCTTGGTTGTTTAACCGATACTAAGTTGATGATACACGCAAAATCAGAATTCTCAATAACTTCCCAAGCAGAACCAGTATGTGTTCTTCCAAGTTCATTTGTGGCATCAGATTTATTATGTAACTCAGCAGTATCAACTATACGAGCAGATTCTCTATTTAATTGATGAGCCGTAATAACTGGAATATTATAGTGAACCGCTATACTCTTCAATTCATTAGTAACATTCTTCAATTCTTCTTTTTCATCTTTAGAACGACGAGATGGTCTAATACGTTTAATATAGTCCAATATTAATCCAATAACCTCATAACCCGAATCACTCAGGTCATCAATAATATTGTATATATCATCAGTACTAATAGACATATTCGGATAGTAACGGATTCTCAAGTCACAATCTCCATTACCCTCGAAATTCATCTCACCATCAACCTTAAGAGTTTTGACAACTTGCTTAGTTGTCATATCTGCCATTGAAGACTCTGAACCTACTGTCATATTAAATAAACGCTCAACAGATTCTTCAACAGTATTCTCCATCGTTATTAATAAAACACACGGAGTCTTAGAAGGATCTTTTAATACTATATTTTTATTATATTTTCGGATATCTATAGCACTCTTTAATAACAAACCAGATTTAAAACCACCAGGCAAACCCAGATATGTATATAAACGACCACTTAAATATCCCGGGCTTAATAATGTATTAAGAGCCCTTATCCCAGTATATAGAATTTTAGACGGGTCATTTAAATTCGATATAACTTTTTCAATAGTTTGAACAAAGCTATCATCAGCTAATGAAAATTCATTTACATCTTCAAGTGATACTATAGCTCTACACTTATTAACATACTCTTTACATGCATCTAATAACGCATTAGATATTTCGGCATAAGATTTAAAAGCCCCGGATTCTTTAGTTTCTAATAAAGATGTAATTCTAGGACAGATTGTCTCAACAAAAGAGAATTTCAATCTATCCTCTATCATTCTATTTATAAATCTAATTTCATCAAGATTTAATCTTTCATATCGAGGAATATTGTCAATTATATTATCTTGAATATTATTGTTAATTTCCCGGATATTTTCAATTATGGCACCTCTGGTCACCATCTTGGCTTCCAAGATGCTTTCTAAACTCTTAATACAAAAGTTTAGTCTCTCTTCTAATTCGGGCTTTCCGATATATATTTTTTCATCAGTCATCTTTAATAATCTATAAAGATTTCCTAATGACTTTTTAGTTACTGCTCTTTGTTCTTTTGTTTTAATTTCTTTATTCGTATCAATATATATAAACCCGATAAATAAGTTGAACGTATTAAGATCAAACTTAAAAGGTAATTTAGTTTCTAATGTCATTTTATTTTGGGTAAAATTAAGAATGTTTGCCATTTAAATATCCCCCAAATTTATATAATGTCGTATTTCATCTATGGTTATGTCCTTGTCAAAGTTGATTTTAATATACTTGGATATCTTCTCTTCTGGTGTGAAATCTCTAGAAAAAAGAAAATCGTATTTCTTTTTAAGCTCATTAACCTTATTTTCAACTTGGACATCTTTTTCTTCTTTAATCTTATTTTTAACATCTATTTTTAGATTCTTTATATTACCAAAAGTCTCTCTTATAATAGATATTAAACTACCGGGATTTGTAATAGCATTAGTAAGATTAATTCTGATTCGTAGATGATCATATTCTTTCATAGTATCATCTCTATAGAAATTGTTATATGTTGAATTAATCAATGATATAATGTCTGAATTATCATAATCAGAACCTTCTCTTAAAGTTATCTCTATGGTATCATATAGAGGAGCATTTATATTAGGAATAAGATCATGGCTAAATGTCTTTTCCTTGGTATTATATATCGTATAGAAAAATCCTTTAGTTGATTCTTCTCCGAAGCAATAACGGGAAAAAGAACCAGGATAGAAAACTCTATCCTTTATATTCTGCGATATATGTATATGACCAAAATATATTGGTCCTCTACATATGTTAATCATCTCTTTAGAATCAAAAACTGGTGCTTTGGAATGGGTATCTTCACTCTTCTGAGTTAATGCCATCATTCCCATTTCTTTAAACATACCATGACCAAATATCATATCATATGTATCATTAAAGAACTCTTTATAATATTCATCCTTATCCACCATATACTCTTCTGGTATATAAAGGACTTTAAAATCAGGAAAGAGTTCTTCTTTCTCTACAGTATTAACAACTCTAAAATCAAATGTATTTTCAAAAACTGTTAAGACTTCCAATTGTCTCTCATCATGAGACTTAGTACCTTTTATAATTCTTGTCTTAGTACCATATGGTTTTACAATTGTTAATAATGACTTTAAAAATCTAATTGCGAGTTTTGATTGTTCTGAATTAAGCGATAGCTTAGAATCAAAATAATCTCCGCAAATAATTATATAATCGATTGGCGTCTTATTATAAGCCAAATCTCCAATAAATCTAATCAAACTTTCTTCCAATTGGAATAAAAGAGCATTGGGGTTTTGAGAACCCCAATGAATATCGGCAATTTCAATGCCTGTATAAATTTCTTTATTTGTTTTTATTTTCATAGATGTCACCAGCCTTAATAGTGATTACTATAATGTAAAAAATATAATAAAAAATGATTACGAAAGAAAATCGGAGTAAGGAAATTAATCCTTACTCTGATAATACTTACTTGTTATACGTACCAAGAACATCTCTTTCGATTCTATCCTCAATTCGTCTGTTCAACCACATGAGAGCTTCTTCAACATGACGAAGCGCCTGTTCGTTGGTTTCTGTTTTAAATTCGCTCGACTGAAAACACATAAGACGATGTCTGACAATTTCCAACAGGTCTGTGTCAATAACACCAGGTGTGGAATTAATATGTTTTCTAGCGCCATTTTGGAATTGAATTTTTGCAACGGGTCCCCCATCCTCATCATCATCGGCACCATGTTTTATGATTTCATAAACATGATATGCGTTACCGAAACCCGGCGACCCTTTTGCGATGACATCATTGAGCTTCTCTCTTTTTTGAATTGTTGACAATTTGATATCCATATTACATTCTCCTTTTCAACTTTCTGTACTTTCTTACTAATGATATATATGTGAAAAGTAATATACCCTGAATTATATTCAGGAATATACTTATTGCTAAAATTACATACATATAAACTCCTCGCATATTAATTATAGGATTCTACAAGGCGGTTATAGTTAATATAGAAATCCAGACAAAGGAGGAATACTTTTATATATTCATCCATTTCTGAACGATTTAAAAATTTTGTTTTTAATCCTTCTTTCTCCGGTATATCAACAATACCAACTTGATCGACTTTATAACCATTTGCTTCCAAGAGAATAATATAACCCGCCAACTGTAATATCATAGACATATAGATATCTTTAGATGTCTTGAAATCTATTAATGTATATAGACCATCTAAAGTACCATAAAAATCGCAAGTACCCCCAAATAAATCGCTTGTTAAAACAAGCTCCGAATTTAAACAGACAATATCTTGTGATTTATACCAAGAAATAAATCTATCCATACCAGAAAGGATTATTTCTCTATAAGGCATCATAGACTTATCTAATATCATTGGGGTATTTGTTATGTAGTTAGCGATCAATGAATGGATTGTTGTACCACGAATAGATGTTCTATTAAGTTCATCCTCGTATTTTTTTCTTCTTAGGCCCAGCACGTTAGCCCATTTCACTAGCTCTGGTTTGTTGATTATCTTTAAAATGGTTGTTACACTTGGTATAACTTCACCTTTATTATTATGATATATGGTGTGTGAATTTATTTCTTTTTCTTCCAAAACTTCCACACTCGCTTTCTCTTACCATATTTAGCGATGATATCCTCGGTTGTAAAGTTGTGGCATGAATATACATCACAGCCAATATTATAATAACCTTCACCAAGCAATTTGTCAACTATTTTATAGAAGCACTCGGTAAGGTGTTTATACAAATAATCTAATCGCGAATATCGATCAGAATATACAAAGACTGCGTCAAGTTGTCCTATCCCATCATTCTTCTTAAACTGAATTGGATTCAATGATATGATTTCTTCTCCGCTAATATCCTCATAAAATGATATGGGATAATTATTAGTTGTCGCTTCGAAGAAAACTTCCTGTAATTCTTTATCATTGGTCGTCAGTGTTATTTCAAATTTCAAATCATGTAATAATGATTCCTGATTAGTTATATCAGCATTGATAAGGTTATTATTTATCAATCTAATACTCTTTTCAAGTTTACTAAAGCCAGATATCATAAACCGTTTATTGACTCCATCAAATATAGCGATATGATATAAAGGGTTATAAAAAGCATCAGGAATATTAGAATAATCTTTCTCGAATTGTGAAGCCGATTTCATCACAGCAGCTTTTTCAATAAAGTCTATGAATTTAAAACATAGTGTCATTAAATCATCTCCTTTTAATTTAGTTATTAAAGAGTTTCAGCTAAAGTGAAAAACTATATGGGTATTTTATTAACTTTCCCATCATAAGAACAACTTTATAATACTAAGATATAGAAAGGGGCTTGCTATTATGGCTCGATTAAAATCTATTACTGACACTTATATATACAGAATGTTAAACAAAGACAACTCTCTCCAGAAAAGGATTCTGTCCTTAGTTGATACTGGAATTATTCTTACTTCAACTCATCTGGAAGAGCCTCTTATGATTATCAATAAAAACTTTAAATTTCCGCTTAAGGAAAAGACTCTTAATGCTTACTCTGGAGAGAAAATCAAACTGATGATCTCTAAAGATAATAGTAAAATTCCTCAGTCTTTCCCTTTCTTCCTAATTAATTCTAAGAATGGTCCAGTTCCGATTGTTGTGTTGGACTCTTATGGTAAATTCGAAGAGGATGGAAGTTTTAAAATTCCGGCTAAAACGCTTTATACTCTTATGGAAGCCGGCTATATACTGGGTGAATTATATTCCATTATCAATATATCATCCACATCATCTCTTCAGAAGCTCTCTAACAACTGGGCTAATATGGTATTAAAGGTATTTAATAAAAAATACTCTTTAAACCTCGATAAAGAGAAGACAATCAAAGTAAGATTTCTTCTTAATAAGTTCTATCTTAAAAATATCCTCGGTATGGATAATGAAGATCAGATCTATAACATATCGGCTACCAACTGTGTAGGCGGTGTTGCCGCTATTCTCGAAGATCTTAATAGTAGAGTCGATAATAAAGCTTATGAAGATATCAATAGCTTTATAAATCTTTTATGTGAAGATGAACTCATGTTTGGTTTCAAAGATTTAAACACCAGAGCATTTTTAGAGGCTTTCATCGCTATGTATAAGCCTACCAATCTTTTATCTCTGGAATCTTTACCTCATTTTCTCTTTAATATATTTGCAGCTAATAAAGGTGCATTTATCAATAATCAATATGCATTAATGGATATAATTGACAATAATGTCGACAAAGCCTACGTTAGCTTAGCTTAACGTAGGCTTATTTATTTTACTCGAAAAGGAGAGGATAAAATGAACTTATTTAAAGATAGCGTGATTACAGAATCACAAAGTTTAAATACTACATTAATGAATGAAATTAATAAAGATATAGATTTCACTCAGTTTGAAAATATATCTTTTAATAGTAAATTTGGTCTTGGTAAGAATATATCCGGAGATTTTAAAACCGGAAATTCAGCACCAAAATTAAATAAAATAATGGATTATGCTGAATTGGGAGATACATCAAACCCCAATAGAAAAGTAAGATATTACTGGTGTCAAATTGGTAATCTTGTGTATTATTTTGGTGGGCAAACTCCAGATCAACTAACATTTTTTTCTAATGTTGAAGTGTATAATATTGAGACCGATCGTTGGGAAAAAAAGAATAATTGTCCTTGGACAATCTGTAATAATACCATGATGGGATCAGCAACAAGATGTATTCATGTTAATGGAAAAATATATTTACAAGTTTTATTTGTTGACGGGGTTTTATCTCCTTCGTTGTTGATATATGATATCGAAAAAGATTCTTGGTTTAAAACTAACACAAACGGTGGTTCAGTCCCTTTTAACAAACACGCCCATTATTATAATGGGATAATATATTTTTGTGAAACTGATGCCGTTGGACATACTGTTATAAGGGCATATAATATCGATACGGCAATCGATGAATATGTTGCATATGAATTTGATACAGGATCTTGCTCCTTTATTGGTGTTAATAATAAACTATATATAATTGGTGGCACAGATTCCGATAAAAGTACAAATACTTTTATCGAGATTGATCTAGATATTGAATATCTTGAGCCGATCACTAAATTGAAAAATTTAGAAGTGATGAATAAACCAAGAAGATGGTCTAATGTTATATATTATAAAAACCGAATATATGTGGTTGGGGGATTGGGAAGCAATATAGTTTCAGATCCCGAAAATTCAAATGGTATTGATAAATATTTATATGCGGAAGAATCTTTTGAATTTTATGATCTATCCAGCGGAAAATGGAGCGATATATATGAACTCAATAACTACATATATATGGCTCAAAGTATAATATACAAAAATTATCTATTTTTATTAAACGGTTATGGCGCGGTAAGATCAAGTTCCGATTTTTTGGACGATAGTGCCATTTCTCATCTTCTTAATTTTGCTTATTTTAAAATAGATCTAATAAGTATGAAAGATCTATCGTTTAAAAGATCTATATATAACGTATATGGAACGATGAATTCCATATCTTATAAGAACAAAATATATTTCATCGGTGGTTCTTGGCGTAATAAAGGTACCCCTACGTCATCTATGGTTCAGATATATGATATCAAGCACAATATATGGAGAATGGGTGCTCCTAAACCAACTCCTACTCGATATACAATAGTAGCCAAATATTCTGGTAAGATATATTGCTTCGGTGGTTATACAGGATCAATATATATCTCCAATATCGAAATATACGATATTGGAACCGATTCATGGTCTAGTGGTGGTACTACACCCGTACCATTTATGAATACTCAACCCGTTATCTATGGTGATGAATTATATATCACAAACGGTCATAGTTCAGATACCAGCTTTAGAAAATATAATTTTGTCACAAATACATGGACGACTTTAACACATCCAACAGGAACTAGGTTGATGTTAAATGCAACCGTATTATATCATGATAAGATATTTACATTCGGTGGAACTAGTGATACTACAACTTATTTGAATAATTGTTATATGTATGATATAGCGCTTTCTAAATGGTTTATTAAGAAAAATCTTCCTATGAGTATCAGACTAATGCAAACTGTTGTTCATGGAGATAAGATATATCTAATATCTGGATATTCTGGAAAATGGGAAGGTATTATGTATGTTTATGATGTAAATAAAGACGAATATGAAACAAAATACATTCCATTTGTTGGTATGGTTGGTGCCAATATAATCGGAAATAAAATATTTTGCTTTGGGGACTATATTGCGATAAACTCTTTATATTCTAAAATATTTGTCTATGATATAGACAATGATAGTTGGATGAATTTCCACGATGATATTAAAATAGACTTTGAGGATAGACCTCTTCCAATGAGTATTGAGGAATATAAATCAAAACTTCATAATGAAATTAGTCCTAATTTAGTATTGGATAATGTGGACTTATATAAGAACTTCATGGATGGAAAGTTTGTATCTGATTTGATTCCTAATTATAAAACTAGCAATTTTGATATAACTACCACAGATACTGGGGGTGTATCAGATAGAATGTATGCTCCATTGGTATCTGATGATCGATATATATATATAGTCCATGGTTATGATAATATATCAGTTTCATATAATAATATTTTAATATATGATACGACGACTAAAGAATACAAAGTTAGCTCAAGTGATTCTTCCGGAAGACATTCTCTTACTGCTCATATCCATGAAGGAAGAATATATACAATAGGTGGAAATTATAACAATAATGCAACCATTGGTATATATGATATCGCTACAGATACATGGAGAACTGCCAATAATTCGGGGTCTAAAAATACAAGATGGCATTATTCAGTATTGGTCGATAATAAAATATATGTCATAGGGGGTTTATATTCGGTAAGCGGTGGTACTTATGAAATATCAAATCTAGTTCAGGTATATGATATATTAACCGACACATGGGAAAATAAATCAAATATGTTGACTGGTGCAAGATATCCATCTGGGGCTTATCATAATGGTAAGATATATATATCCGGTGGTGAAATCGGGGATTATGCTACCCCAACATCAACTCGAAAAACTCAAATATATGATATATCATCAAATACCTGGAAATATGGTCCTGATTGTGATTATACTTTTATCGGTCAATTCGCGGTAGTATACGGAGATAAAATATATTTTAATAATGGTGGAATATCTCGTATTTGTATTTTTAATACATTTTCAGAAACTTGGACTTATTCATCAAATTATATGACAACAGTAAACGGCCGATGGGTGGATGCTTATATTATAAATGAAAAAATATATTATATCGGCGGATCTATCGGATCTCTTAATGTTCAAAGATATGATATTAATACAAATATAATATCATATATAAATACCAGTTTAATCGGAAGAACCCATCATAACGTCGGATATATAAACAATAAGTTCTATTTATTTGGTGGTAGAACATCAGAAACTGCCAATAACTACACAATTCAAGAGATTGACATGCTGGATAATTATGGAGTTTCTATATTAGATCCTATTACTAATGAATATCAATATATAACAATACCATCTTCAGATATAAAAGCAGATGCAAGTAAAATCAATATGAATCTTAACCAGAATCATTTGGTTATTACTCATAACTCAAATAACGTTTATAATTATTTGGATATCAATATAAAAAATTCTATTAAAACTTCTAAAACCGATATACCATTCTTTTATAAAGGGGCTAATCACAAAGCGTTTTATAATAATGGTAAAATATATGATAACCTTCTTTATACGGAAGATAAACAATATGAAACTAAAAGAGAATGGGAAGTTATATCCGAGATGCCATTTCCAGCAGAGGATACAACTGCTCAATATTATAATAAGAAGATATATGTATTTGGTGGTTTGAAGAATGAAACAGCCACTCAAAGCGATCGTTTAAATACACTACAAATTTATGATACTATAACTAATACATGGGATTTTGGTGAACCAATGCCGATAAGTCTCATTCATCATAAAAGTGTCCTATACAAAGATAAAATTTATATATTTGCTGGAACAACATATAGTAGCTCATCAAATAAAACCTATATATATGATATTCTTTCAAATACGTGGTCTACTGGAGCGAATATGCCATCTGCAATTCATGATTTCCTATGTGTTGAATATAATGGGGTTGTTTATTGTTTATTTGGGTATGATGATTCTCCATCGGTGACAAAAAATCACTTTGAGTATAATATTGAAGCAAACACGTGGGCAGATTATACATCATCAAAAATTGCACCCGTAAATCAAAGAAGTGCTAGTGGTGTATTATGGGGATCATATCCGGAAATATTCTGTTTTGGAGGATATGATGCTGTTAATACAACATTCTCACATATATATGGATACAAAAACGGTGTGTGGTATGATGAAGGCACACTACCAACAGCAATAGGAACCGCGAATGTTGTTGCATATAATGATTACATTTATCTCTTTGGGGGTTGGGGATATACTAATAACGATATATTATGGATATATAATCCCAGAAATAAGGAAGCAGTTCAATTTAATACCGCGTTATATGGAGCTCAAGAAGCTGGATATTGTTTAGGCGATGGTAAATTCTACGTCATTGGAGGTAAAGACTCATATTGTGTTATACAGAAAAACGTTCAATGTATAGATCTCCGACTTTATGATAAAGAATTTACTATAGATAATGGCATCATTAAAGGTTTTACTTTAGAAGATAGATCCACTTATCATAAACAAACCTCATATTATCATATGAATAACACAATAACCAATGAAAGTTATACCATATGTAACGACTATTATATGAGTCCTTATAAAGATTTGATGGAGCCTCCGGTTAATCCATCATCTTCTACGTCTCAAGGAATGATGAGTGGTGAAAATGCTATATTTGGACCAACCAATCAAACTGGTGGTATTAGTGCTTATAATTACAATATATTCACTAATAGATATTCCCAATTAGCTAATCCGCCTGAGTTATTCTTTTATGCTAAACCGATATTTCATAATAATAAAATATACTTTATCGGCGGAAGAAATAATACTTCTCCTTATATTATTCAAAAACTATTTATTTATGATATGATAACTAATACCTGGTCATATGGAGCACCTCCATTAGTTAGAGTCGATCTAATATATCCTATCTTGTATAATAATAAAATCTATGTATTTGGGGGAAGATTATCTTTTGATTCCACTAAATCACAATGTAGTAAGAAAGCCCAAATATATGACATACTATCTAATACATGGTCATATGGAGCAGACCTAAAGACTCAGCGATATGAGTATGTAGCAAAACTCCAAGGAGATAAAATCTACATAATCAATGGTTATACAAGTTCAACAACAGAACTTAATACCATTAGTGCAATTAACAATATAGAAATTTATAATATTGCTAATAATACGATGATCGATAAACCTTCCGACAGTCAATTCTTACATCATAATTGCGCCCTCGGGGAATTTAGAAATACTGTCATCGTCGATAGCGATATTCAACCTCCTAGAGTATGGAATCCTAATACATGTGATATGGAAACCCGTCCTTATAGTATAACGAATAATGCTCACGGAATTCGATTTAATGATAAAAACTACATATATTATTCTGTCGAAAGAACTAAAGGATTTCGAAGATTTGATATGGCTCTTATGGAAACTCTTTATAACACAAAATCTTCTTTTATGATAGGCACTTATATCTGTTTAAACACACCCGAATACGCTTATCTGCGTAATGTGTTAACAGGCGAGTTTCACTTCATTGAAGGAGTCAATCTCTTTAAATATAAAAATTCTTTTGCTTTTATTAAAGATGGTACTTTGAATCTTATAGAGGTTAAAGATAATATAGATTTGAAGTTTAGTTATATGGGTGATAAGAGGGAAGATTTCTCTCTTGCTGATATTAATCTCTTTCATGGTGGTAGAGTTGAATCAAATGGAGAGATATTTGAATTGAGTGGGGCTCATTTAAACGTTGCCACACTTCAAACAGTCAAAAAATATAATATAATAAAAAACACATGGGAAACTATGAACATTGCAGTCCCTACAGCATTTTATGGGGCGTGTTTTGGTTTATATAGAGATAAAATATACTTAATAGGAGGAACGGACGCCTCTCAATTGGTACAAATATATGATATTAAGAACAATTCGTGGTTGAGTGGTAAAAATTCACCAATAGAGATTAGGTCATTTATACCCACTAATGCTATTCATACCGGTAAAATATATATAGTCGGTGGCCAAAATGCATCAAATACTTTAAACACTATGTATTCATATGATATAGAAAATGATTATTGGGGAGAAGAGCCCAGTTTACCATTCGATTTAAGGTGGGCAACATATAGTATAGCGGGTGATAGAATATATGTTTTTGGCTCTTCACACTCGGAAAACAGAATAAATGTAATTATATATGATATTATAGAAAAAAAATGGAGTTATAGTTCTCCATTGGAGTATAATTCCCAAGGGTGTCCGTGTGTAATTTTTGATAATCAATCATATAATTTCTATGGATATTGCCAAATAACAAAAAATGCCGATAAACTGAAGGTGTTTAGTATTGATGATGAGCGATGGATTAAGAAAATCCCACTACACGCTGATTATACATTTGATACTCCTGAGGTCTTTTTATATAAAAATAAAATTTATATAATAAAAACAGTTATGTTAAATCGCAATACCCCATCTACAACCTTTGCCATAAAAGGGATGCAAATCTATGATCCCATAATCGACACCTTCAGTGATCATCCATTCGAAATACCGTATTTCGAAAAAGTCCCTGTTGGTAGTGCTAATAACTCTGAGGTTAAATTCCTCTAATTAACAAATAAAATAGAAGCATATCTTTAATTAGATATGCTTCTATTTTTAAGGCTTTAAAACAATTAATTAATATAAGATAAAGTCTTATCTATAAACTATTTTAAGGAGGTTTATATTTATGTCTGTAGATAAATTATTAGCTTCTAGCTTAATAAGTTCACCAGAGGGTGAATTAACCAAATCTGTATTATCAAATATTCAACAGATTAAAACTTTTGAAACTGGTATGTATTACATGGCGGGAGAGAAAGTCTATTTTAATGATGCTAATACCAGCAGTATTAAAATATGTAGCAAAACTCATTTCGCTGATGAATACAAAAAAGATCATTGGCAAAATTATGATGAAACCTATAATCATTTAACCCAAGGTTCCATCGAGCATTCTCATAACATAACCACACCCGTAGACGATGTGTTTCCTATGGGTAAAAGAGCTGGTTATATTGTCCCTATGGGAGAAGTATATAAACCCGAACCGGGTGATAATATAGACTTTTTAAATTCTATGTTAACTCCCAATATTAGCTCCATGGCTATAACCAGTGAGAAGAATCTTATAAGCGTAGCTATTGTCGATAAAGACAAAAAAGGATTCTATATCAATACCCTTTTACATGGTACTTATATATTAACATATTCTAATGCAGTTTATAAGAACGCATTAAACACTTGCGTTATTAAAACCACTAAATTATTCTGGAATGGGTTTAATACGTTACCGACTATCACTCCGGTAATAAATTCCGATGGTGACATCGAAATTACTTTAAGAGGAGAAAAGATATATTTCTCCAATACAGGATGGGCATTAACCGATGATTTTATGAATGCTACTCCTATATTATTCTCTTTTTATAAAAAAGAAGATGCGAAAGATGTGGGATTAAGCAGTTATAATAAACCGCTTAATACATACCCCACTATGATATTACCAAATGGATTACCAACTTCAATTATCAAAGACAAATTCTATAAGATAAATATGAAGTTACAGCGGTTAACTTTTGTTTATAACCAAGAAGTAAGTAGTTATTGCTATAGTATATCTCCGATGTCTTCTGATATACTTAATAAAATAGGAAACTTTCACAATCAAAATCATTCATTTTGTATGGGTATTACTAGTCCAAGATTTAAAAATATAAATTCAAATCTAATTAATACTAATAAACTTTCCAATAATCAGACTGCGCTTCGATATAATAAAAACACCGGAAATTTAATCACGATTTATAAAAATAACAATAGACTCTCAACAGTGGAAGTTAGAAATAAATCGGATGGATCTTTTGTTACATATTTTCACAGGCCCGTACCATCATTATATTCGACATATACTGTCATAGGAAATAAAATTTATATGATTGGTGGGAATAACGGTTTTGCTAATATTTCCGATATATATTCATATGATACAGTTAATATGGTCTGGGAAACCGAGGCAAAGATGTCTTCATCTATGGTATATCACACTTCCATTGTTCATAATAACAAAATTTATATTATTGGTGGAAAAAGAGCAGAAATACGTGAATTTAACCCGTCTACTAAGACAGTAACGAATAAAATCACCGATTCGAGATTACTTTATACCAATGTCCATACGAGATCTTTTCTCTATAATAATAAGATTTATATAATTACAAGTAATTATAATTATATGCTTATATATGATATAACCAATAATACATTATCTACGAGTGCCAATTTTTCTATAGCCCGAACTCGGTTCATGTGCGAAATAAATAATGGTAAAATTTATATAATCGGTGGAGATTATTCGGAGTCAGGAACGCCAGTTTATTTAAATAGTGTTGAAATATATGATATAGTATCTAATACATGGTCTCTAATAAATCTGCCCAATATTAAAAGTGGCGGATGTGTAAAGGTATATAATAATAAATTATACATAATTGGAGGGTCGACTAATTCAAATCACATTCTAGATATATCGACAAACACATTCACAGCCGGACCTCAGTTTGGAAACAATATAACTATCAAGGATGCGGGTCCAGACTCATCATTATTGATTAATGATAAAATTTATATATACGGTGGATCTAACTCCAGTTCTTCAATTGTAGATATGATCTGTATATATGATATCAGCAATGGGACCATTTCTTATGATTCTCTCACAATTGCATCTAGAATTAATACTGCTTTGGCGGTTAATGATAAAATATATATTTTCTTACAAAAAACAGATGTAACTGCGCCATTCTACGCAGATGTCTTATTACCCGATAGCATTGAAACAAAGGAATTCTCCGATGAATTCGATTCTAATTATAATTCTATCGGGTATCTATACAACGATAACTCTTCAGATACTAATTTAGCTATTTCTTCTTTACATCCTAAGGATTTAACACTTCCTTATAATATGACTAAAGCTAAATCAATAGTATTTAAAAATGAACTTTATAATTTTCTTCATAAAGGCCCAGTAACCGATGTTAATGTTACTAAATTAGATTTAATTAAAAATAAATGGGATTCTTATGGTAGTATTAAAACCAATCAAATGGATATAACACCAGTTAATGTTAAAATTAATGGTGAAGAAACCACGGCTATGGTATGCAACGTATCCCAATATAACCAAACCGATGGTGGTTGGAGCGTGGATGATTCCAGTGGAGAGCTTGTTATAGATGCTACTATATTTGGTAATGGATATCAAAGTAAACTTGGACAAAACATCCTTCCATACCCATACGCTCAAACTACTCGGACTCACAATGGAATTACTTTTACAGATAATAATGGAATAATAATTGCTACCGGAACACAAAACGGTTCAGGAGATTCATCTCAATTTTGGTGTTGTGGTCCTGATAATAATTATAAATTTGGCCCAGGAACTTATCGAATAAATGGATGTGCGTCGGGGGGAAGTATTAGTACTTATTGGTTTGGTGTAGATTTCTATATAGGAAGTACATTTCAAGGTTCTGTTGTTCGGGACTATGGATCAGGTGCAACATTTACAATTTCTTCTTCTGATTCGGCGACTTATAATTATAAAATATTTATATTTATTAATAAATCATATTCAATAACAAATTCTTTAACATTTACTCCACAATTAACCAACGGTTCTGTGAATCTACCATACGAGCCTTACACACCAGATCCCACCTCCGAAGCACCGATTATGCCGGTGTGTTTGCCGGCGGGGACAAGCATATCGTTCATAGAAAAAAACTATTTTAATAAAAACGCTAACGCGGCTTTTATAAGCGGAGAGACCAGTATCGAAGAGACTGCCACCGGCATTAAAGTTAGTGGAACTAACGGCACATTCAAGAGAGTGATTTATAAAGTACCACTAATAAAAAACACTTTATACAATATATCTTATAATGCCGCCGAAATTTCTGGCGATCAGACCACAAAGTGCGCAATGGTAATTGTTGATGGTATTTATCCAATACCAAGCGCGGCTTTGCCACAAAATCTAAGGTCTTTTGCAGGCATTGGGTTAAAATCCAGAACATTTACACCAACAGCTAATTTTGTTTGGGTAGTATTATTTTCATCTTATAATGTAAATTCCACTACATCAAATAGCTTTGATGATATTCAAATTGAACTTGGCTCCACTACCACCCCCTACTCCCACTACACCAACCCCTCCACGCTTGTAACGCCATGTGATTTGTGGGAAAACGACAGTTTTAACCCCATAACAGGCAAAGCTATCCAAGGCGACGCTGTAATTGAGAGCTATAACAACGAACCGATACCAAGCACTTATAGGTCATCTACTGGTAATTTGACGCCTCAAAAGCAGGTTGCTAATCTTGTTGCTAACGGAGATTTTAGCAACGGAACTACAGGGTGGATAGCCAAAAGTAGTACGTTATCATCCGCAAATAATACATTAGTGGTAACAGGAACAGGCGCTGTTGCATATGCTGGTGCGCAAAACACGTTTGGTACAAAGATAGCTAACAATAAGTATTTTGGGAAATTACGTTTTAGAGTTACTAATGCAGAAGCTATACGCATTTCTGCGTTTTGTACATCAGCCGCAGTTGACAAGCAATTTTCTACAGTTTTTAATCCGGTTCAAAACCAATGGTACGATATAGCGGCAATTATTACACCAACAACTGATATTTATGATATTCGAATTTATCAGTATTATGCAGACGCGTCTTCAACCACCGGCAAAGTGTTAGAAGTGCAGTATGTAGTAGTTGAGCCTACTACCAATGACTTCGGCGCTGGCAATGAACCAACTGCCGCTGAAATGGATGCTCGTTTGGCTACATCATTTGTTAACAGTTGGTTTGATGGAACTGCTACGTTAAAAGGTTCTTATGTTGTTTATAAGCTAGAAACCCCCATCGAAACCCAATACGCCCCGCAATCCATAACCCCACCCAAGGGAATTGTCAACGTTATTGTGGAGCCACCAGCGGCAACAAACGCCGTATTACCGTCTAATATGGATCTTAAATATAAAAACCAAATTAAAACTTTTAAGAATAATACATTCTCCTTGATTGATTGGGTGATCCCTTTTAATTTTGAGAAGGCTACTTCTGTTGCTCATAAAGAGTTTGTATATGTGTTTCCACAAATGGTTGGTAAACTTAATAATTATTATAAACTCAATCTTAATAAGCAGACGGTCGAGGAATTTACTTATCCTTCTGGATTTAGAATTCAGTTTACCAATATTGGATTGACGATGAGTGATAATATCATATATTTAATTGGCGGTAAATATATTGCAGCAGGAATAGAATATTCTAGTAATTTTATCCGAGCATTAGACACAAAAACAATGAATATATTTTCAATAGTTGCATATTATCCGGTTATGATGAACCCAACCTGTTATTCTATAAAGAATGCAGATGGTTCTATAATTATTTTCGCTTTACCAGAAACGTTAGATGCTATTCATTGTATAGATATAGCAAATAAAGTAACTACTTCTGTTACTTTAGCATCTGTTGGTTTAGCTACTCGCACTAATGCAGCTTCTGCTATGTATGGTGATAATATTATTATCATGGGTGGTGTATCCGAGGTAGCTTCTTATAATGAAAATGATATTATCATTTTTAACACGAAGACTAAAACTCTTTATAATCCTAATATAACCATCAATTATCCTTTTGATTCTGAGGATGAAAAGAAGAGACGGTTAAAGTATCTCTTTGGAGAAGTGGATTCTTCGAAGTTGATGAAGGCGTCTTCTGGTTCCTCTGGAGTTAATGAGGATGTATTGGATGACATTAATAGCTCCATTGATTCTTTGGAAAAGGAATTAAAAGAGCAGATAAACACTGTTGCTACAGACAGTACAACAGCTATTAATACTCTTAATACAAATCTTACGGCTGAAATGACTGCTATGGAAACCCGTATTAATGCTTCTACTATAGCAGCTACCAGAATAACTGGTACTATAGCAGAAGCTAATCTTCCTAAATCTGCTTTGGAAAGATTGGTTAACGTTGCTAATACAGCAGCTCGGTTTGCTCTAACAACTACAACTGTGCAGTTGGGCGATACTGTTAAAGAAAATGATACCGGTAATATGTATATGGTTAAAGATACAACTAAATTATCATCGGAAGCGGGTTATGAGCCTTATACGGCTTCTGTGTCTTCTGATTCTTCTAAATTAGGTGGTAAAACTCCGGATAAATATGTACAAAGAGATATCAATACCGATCAAACAATTGGTACTGGTACTCAGAAACTTAAAATAAATACCGCTGGAGCTTATCCAGTAGTTGGTATCGGTGATAAAAATATTACAGCTAATTCTGAAGCTGTTACAATTGATAAAGTTGCTACTAATAAGGTAATTTTAAATGATAAGATTGACATAGTATATAATTCATCGTTGAATGCGATCGAATTTAATAAACGCTGATTTAAAATAAGGATGGTGAGATTATGTTATTAATTTATGACATTCCGTTCAGAGAATATAACTTCACTGAATATAAAAGAATAGATAATTATGACTTAATCTCAGGTAGGGTAGTGTATGAGGGGGATGATTCCCCCTCATACTTAAAACCTATATCAGAGATTAATTTACCTATAAATATTACATCCAGATATATAATGGTTGATTTTTTTGTGTTTGACTCATCTGGAGGAAATCCACTCATTAATCTGGATATAAATAATGTATTACCGAGTGTTACAAGAGTGCTTAATAAATGTAGTATACTTGTGGATACTTATAAAAGTATTGGTGAGATATATAAGAACGGCATTTTAGTAGATACTGTCACATATACAGATAAAACGATATTAAAAAATATTATTATTAAGAACAGTCGCTTCTTCGATTTTAAAATAGCCATCTTAAAGAATAAGAAAGAATCCAGCACATTTCTTAACAATAATATATTTTCTTTATTTGAATTTGCTGATTGTAAAATATTAGATAAAGATTGGCCAAATCAAATAACTTATACCGCTCTTTATAATCAAGAAAATCCCTTTGAATCATATTCAATAGGGCCCGATGAATATCGATATTCATATACACCAACATCAACTAGAAAATATAATATATTATTTTCTATAACAACCATCGATACTATAACAATGATTATTAAGACATATACTGAGGGGATTAGTACTACATTAACTATGGTATTAGAAAGCTTAACCGGATTAACAGCCGGAACTATTAAATATTTAAAAGATGAAAAATACACATATACAATTGTAGAATTAACTCCGACAGCAGTTGGTGATTTAAGCTTTGTATATTATTATTCTGGATGGGATATGAACAACGGTTCTACACCTCCGTATCTATTTAAACCATTAAGACCAGATCAAATAAATATAATGGTTCAAGAATTTCCGGAGTATAAATTAAATATACCCCCTGATATGAATGCACCTTCTTCATTCGAAGTTCCAAATATGTTATATCGAACATCACATATAATGCCTTCAACTCTTTTAATCGATGATAAAATTTATGTATTTGGGGGATATAGCACAGAGCTTGAGTCAATGAGGACGACTCAAATATATGATATAAAGACCTCAACATGGATTGAGGCTTCTTCATCTCCATTTAATTATCATAGTGGTGTGGCTATAAATATTAATAATAAAATATATATATCAACACAAGGAAAAATGTTAATATATGATATAGAACTAGATAATTGGTTGTATATAGAAGGCGATCTTTCTAGATCATATCACAGTGCTCATTTATATAATAATAAGATTTATATAATTGGAGGTCTTTCGGGTGGTGCTCCTAGAACAACAATAATAGAATTCGATGTGAAAAATAATTCATTTACAAATACATGGGAAATGATAACACCAAGGGCTTATCATGGTTCTGTACTTTATGGGAGTAAAATTTATATAATTGGGGGTGCCATAGACAATAATGTCACTGGAACTAATAGTATGGAAATATTTGATATCAGTAGCGGAACTATAACATCGGGGCCCGCATTACCCAATATCATCAAGGAAACAAAATTAATATTAGTCGAAGACGATATTTATTGTTTTTATGGAAATTCGTATATATTAAAATTTAATATAACCTCAAATTCATGGTCAAAAATTAATTTGTATTTGGGAACTGGTGCTACGCTTCCCACACTCGTTTTATCTAATAAAAAAATATATATAATTGGGGGAGGATATACCAACTGTTATTTAAGATCATATGATACAGAAAAATCAACCCTGACTAATTATACCAATATACAAATAAATTTAAGATATAATGGGTTTGCGGTTTATAATAATTATGTGTATCTCATTGGGGGATATACTGAAAAACTAACCCCGAGATATAGAGAAGAATGTTTTGGAGTTGTGCTCCCAGAATCGGAAAATGAATTAGACTCATTCGTTTATAATATAGCGCCAAGAAATAAAGCCCTTTATATGTATTCAGATTCCCTTCCTTCAGATGCTATAAAAAACCCCGAACCGGTTGCTAAATTATTATCTCATAATAATACATTAGAATTGGTTGCTAATAATATTATTGAAACTTCGGATATAACATCAGAGGTTATTATCGATGATATTACTAATACAATAAAACATAAAAACCTTGTTGCTAAAAATGATAAGATGTTAAAAACTACAGAGGTAAATACATTTTTAGCTATTGATTTTATTTCCAACTGATATTTTCACACATTATTCTAATAAAAAGAAGAAAGGTGTGATTTATATGGATATTTCTAATTTTCTTAAAACATTTTTAGGAGAAGATATCTTCCCGATTGTTCCGGCTTGTCTATTTGGTATTGGAGTTTTTATTCGTAGTGGTAAGAAATTCGATGCCAGTAAAATTCCGAATATCTTGATTATAATCGGAACGGTTCTTGCTCTTATTATACGAATATCTAATGGGGGTTACCCGATTGGAATATATTCGTGGTTAACGGAGATTATGTACGCCTTTAGTAGCGGCGCAATTTCTGCATTTATCTCTATTGGTATCTTCCAAATGTTAAAACAAAATGGTATTATCATTGGAAAGACCCAAGAGGAGAAACAAACTAAAGAAACCGAAATACGCATGGATGGAGGTAAATAATTATGGATAAGACGTATAGTCCGACATTGGTCTATCATCCTGCTCTGGCTACTGGTTTAACCGTAGATCCAACCGGAGCCATTAGACCTGGTACCAAAAAAACATCAGTAAGATGGATTATTATTCATGAAGCTGGAAACTCGAGTGTAAATGCTGGTGCGGATAATCATCTTCTTTATCTTAAGAATTTGACTGCGTCTAACCTTGCCACTTATAACATGAATAAGAGACTTGGTAAAACCGGTAATGCTCTGTATGATGGTCTTAAATATATTTCCTTTAATTATTTTGTCCAAGGTAATATCAAAGGACAAAGTAATACTGGTAAAGTATATAACATTATTCCGGATGAAGAAATCGCTTGGTGTAATACTGATGGTACTACTCCTGGTGGTGGTAATATGTGCGGTATATCCATTGAGATAGCTGATTCTGTTAGCTATGATATGGAGGATGGATATAGAAGAGCTATTGAACTCGTTGCTTATCTCCTGAATAAGCACGGGCTTGATCGTTCTGCTATTAAAGCTCATCGTGATTTTTATCCCGTTAAAACTTGTCCTTATCAATTACTCACTAACAACCGATTTGATTGGTTTAAAGATCAGTGCATCGCCAAGTACAATGAGGTTTACAAGGGTGTAACAACTCCGGGTGAAAAACCTAAAGAGGAATCCAAGGATACGCCTCTTCAAACTTATAAAGTTGGAGATGAAGTTACCATTACTGGTAGAATATATGCTTCTGCTTGGAAAGCCGGTAATTCGATTGAAGTTAAGGATAAGAAATTTAAAATAACTGAAATCATTGCCTATAATAATCCTACAGCTCCATATAAACTGGGTTCTGTTGGTTATGTGGATTCTGCTACTATTGCCGGAAGTAATAACGCCATTTGGGTTCCTTCCGTCGGTGATAAGGTAAGCGTTACTGGTAATGTATATGCTTCTGCTTGGAAAGCTGGTAACTATTATACCGTGAAAGATAAGCAGTTGGCTATCACGGGTATCATTACCGCTAATAATCCAACCGCTCCTTATCGAGTTGGGGCTATTGGTTATGTCGAAAAAGACTCTCTAAAGAAAGTCTAATCAAAAATAAATAAAGTATGGAAGTCGTATTATTGACTTCCATACTTTATTTTACCCTAAAAACATACTGTTAATAAGTATATAAGGAGGTTTTTAATTATGCCTTTTATTAATGCCGATAAAGAAACCGAAAGAAAAGAAATAGAGGCTAAGAATAAACTAAAATCATTGAATGCTCCTCCTCCACCCCCACTAATACCCATGAGGTTTATGGGACCAACCGGACAAAGATTTCCTACTTGTAATGCCGAACAACTGGCACTTCTACAAGAGGCAATAACCGATTTAAAAGGGGTTCCGTGGTTTGTTAGAGGACCAGCTCGTTTTAATATTAAAAAATCCGATAAAGATAAATACGGAATTTATCACTTAATTGAAATAACAAATAGTGATGATAAAAAAATAGGACAAATTAAAAGAGTTAAATTATCAGAAATGCCATTGGCTGAATATTATGTCATGGAAGAATACTACGACTTAAATGGTAATATAATTCGAATGGTAAACTCAAATGAAATATATAGCGATGAAGATGTGGAAGGATATTATGCTTCTAAGGGAGTTACATATCCTCCTATTGTTTTGGAGAGCAAAGAAATAGTATATGACTTTTATAAAGAGACGCTCTAAGAAGGAGGCGATATAAAATGGCTAATAGTTCTAATGTATTGTATACCGATATCGGAAAACCCGGTCTTGATATAGATGAAATCCATAAAACGCTACTTGAAATCAAGCAATCTGATTTCACTTATTTGTATAATGCGCAGCGCCAGTTAATCCAAATTAAAAGATTTAATTTTACTGGTGACGAATTCATTAAAGAAAAAAAAGACTTTTGGATTCATAAAATACCCCATCAGTTTATTACCGAGGAAGCTCGTTTACGATATAGAGGAAGTCGGTTTTATAATAGACTTATAACATCCGATGATATACTTAATAACTCTAAAGTGTTTGTGGATACTTTCATTGTATTTGTAAACGGTATGGTGTACAAAAACTTTAAAATCATCTGTAGGGAAGATTCTACCCATTTGGTCTTTAAGATAGATACTCATACTCCGGAAATAGACTCCGATATGAATACCATATTAAATGGCAATACCAACTTGACTTTCTGTGTTATTCCTAATACCCAGAGAGCAACGATGTTAACCAATAAATATATGATAAATAAATATAAAGGAATCACATCAGATAAGATTCCTTTTAAAGTAGATAATAACGGGGCTGTTATGGCATTTACTAATATATGTCCAAATATGAACTGGATGTCTATGATCGATAGTAATATTGATGACAATGGGAATCTTATTATAGATCCTAACTATGAAGATTCAACCGGAGAAACTGCTGTTGATATTATAAGAAGCCCCCATCTTTATGAGAAAATAGATGTGGATACCACGAGTAATTTATCTGTTGCTGATATCGGTGAATTGTCATTCGGAAGAAATTTAAGCAGTTGTGTTAAATATGGTAATGGATTTTTTATCATTGGAGGATATTATTTCAAACCTGGTGATAGTGCCCGGTATTATGATAAAAAAATTCTTTATTACAATATAAACACCAAAACGATAACAACAAGTCCAAATGCCCAATATAATCGTTATAGTTCCGAGGCTGTTTTATATGATAATAAGATATATTTAATAGGGGGCTCAGTAAACACGAGAACATTGGTCGAAATATATGATATCGAAACAAATTCCTTTTCATCGGTTCCTAATTCTGTTATTGCAGTAACGTATAGTAAATATATTGTCAATGGGGATAAAATATATGTAATTGGTGGATATGATGGCACCTTTTCGACCAATACATTTAAAATATTCAATATGTCAAATAACACAATGACTGATGGGGCTTTATTAAGAAAATCTAAATATGCACATACTGTAACGTTATATGAGAATAAAATATATGTAATTGGTGGCAGACACGATGAAGGTATAATCGAGAATTTAAAAACTGTCGAAATTTATGATATTTCATCTAATACGTGGTCTGATGGCACTAGCTCAGACATAGATTTTGTATATCCAACAGCAACTCTCATTGATAATAAAATATATATCAAGGATAGAGAAAATAAAATAAGAATTTATAATATCAGCTCAGACTCTTGGTCAATCAGTACAGCCCCCACTTTATATAAGCAATATCATAAAGACTTTGTATATAAAGACAAGATATATTATTTCGGGGGATTGACAGTCAATTCCAAAATAGAAATTTATGATATTAAGACAGATACAATGTCACAAATAGATTTAGGCATTGATCCTAATTACAGAGGAACTGGAATTATAATTGATAATAAAATTTATAATCTTGGGGGTTATTACATCGAGAACTCTATCAATATAAATTCATTAACAATTGATGAAGTAACAATCCCAACATCGGATTTATTCATACCAGATTATTTTGGTATGCCTCTACCGGTGGAGAACATTTTACCATTTCAGAAAACTCCTTGTGGTTTAAAATACATACATGATTCTGATATAGTAACTATGTATTATCCTAATATATACAAGATTGATTTATCTCGTTATGATGATCTGGTTCTTTATATTTTTTATATGGATGATGCAATATTAACCAATGGAATACGTTATGATAATAAGATACAAGATATCTTCGATTTCTATGAAGATACAGATGATAAAGAAACATTAAACGCTTTTATATCAACTTATTATCCCGAAGCTTTTATATATTCATTACCAGATTATGAAAATTATCAGGTTATTGAAAATGATCCAAGAAATCACGTTCAATATAAGATTGATCGTTTAGAGGAAATTGTTGGTAAATATCCAGAGGCTCTTACTCATTATTTAGAAACTCTTTATAATGGAGTATTCCAAACTGTTATTAACGTTTCTAATTTTGGATCTACTTTGTCTTCCAGACTACGGAATAATAACCGTATAGAAATTCAAAATCAAAATAATTGGGTTGATTTCGATGAACCCCACTATGTATTCAAGATAATAAATAACTATAGCACATTGCCACAGTTATTAGGAATCTATATAGATGGATATCGATATTTTGATTTTCATATATATAGCAATTCTGATTCTTATGACTATATTTATATAAAGGCATCTGTTATCATGCCAACATCTATTATTGAGATAGAGCGATTTGATCCTTATATTATAACCAAATATAAATCATTGAAAACTCTTAGTGATATTACTACCGAAGCAATGATGGAAGGAAATCTTACTATAGAGGACATAACTAAATATTTCATTAAGAAATATACATTGCACGATTTACATCACACAACTGTAGAGGATTGTTTTGTAACCAAAACCGTTGGTAATGATAATATAGTGGTCGAAAACGGTGCTAATATACTAAAATTTTTTAATACAAAAGATGATTATTTAAGCCCTGCGAAGATAAGCTCTAATAATCTAACTAATGATAAATATGCATATGTCGATGGAGCTTTCTTTAGTACCACCGATGAACCTCTTGATTTGTTTGTTAATAACACATGGGATCGATATCAATTCTCTGTAACAAACGAGCCTGTTAACGGTTTTAAAATGAGAATAAATGATCCATTCTTAAGAAGTAAAGATAAGATTCGTATATATAAAAATCGTCTTTATATTCATAATGCTTTGTATAATATATATCGGGATAAGATTAATAGTGATGACTTGATACTTAAGGATGTTGGAACCATGTCTTTACCCAGAAGTCGACATAACATGGTTGCCCATAATAACAAAATATACTTTATAGGTGGAAGATATACAGAAGACGGAGTAAATAAATATGTATTACCTATAGAAATATTGGATATTGAGACGGGCAATATAACAACCGGGCCGTCTCTTCCTCTATCTAGATATTATTCCCAGTCTTTTTTATACGAAGACAATATCTATATTGTTGGGGGATCAAAATCCCAAATTTTAAAATATGATTTATTCTCTAATACAATAATAACAGTAGCAACTCTAAGTCATAACTTACACGCTCAATCTAGTATACTTGTTGATGATAATATATATATAATGGGCGGGGAAGTATCTTCATCTCTTCCTCTTTTGGACACCCTACATATATTCAATATAAACTCAAATACTATCACAAATGGATCTAATCTGCCATTTGGTTCAAATTATGGTTCTTGTCATTATTATAACGGAAATATTTATCGTATTGGTGGACGAGATAGAGACAATACCGATATTTCATTGTTATATATATATAATATTGAAACCGATTCGTGGCGATTTGGATCTCCACTGATAAAGGCTAGGACATTTTCATCTTCTCATTTATATAATGGAAAAATATACATGATTGCTGGGTCATCAAATAACAGCATCGAAGTATATGATATCGAAGATGATACATGGACCTCTCTTATATCACTTCCACATAATATATATACTCCTATATCAGAAATTATAAATAATAAAATATATATAATTGGTGGACTATATACCGAAAGACCTATTTATGTATATGATATTGATACAAATACATATTCCCAATTTTCATCCGTGTATAATGGCCAACAGTCTTCTTCCACTTTATTAGGAAATACTATATATTATTCTGGTGGTGAATTGGATTCAACACAATTTACGAACAAAATCTCTTCAATTACAGTCCCAGTGTCAGAAGACCTAACTCATTATAATATAGACCTTAATATGGTTCTTGTTAAAGATGATGTAATTGATATAGAGATCCTCCCAACTGATTCAAATCAGATAATCTATTATAATCCTTTATTGGAAAACGTTAAGGGTGAAATAAATCTTGCTCCTTTCTTGGATAAACAGTTCTCTCATATGTATCATAAGGTATATGTGAATGGTTTAAAGATCCCTCCTACCCATATAAGGATCTTGAATTCTTACACGATAGCAATACAAGATGTCAACTCATTAAAGAATGTGGTTGTTACTGATACTGCTAGAGTTATAAATCCTTTTAATTATAATAAACCCGCTGAGTTAGAGGGATATATAGATTCTCTTGTGGGAGAAACCAAGAGAAAGTCATTGGAAGAAATTAATGATATCATGGATGACTTCATTCAAGGACTTGAAGATTTCCTTGGTATATTTGCTAAGAAATTCTTATCTGAAGTTGATGATACATTAATAATTCCGGAGAATGAATCTATCCCTGAATATCTATATGATGATTATCAATTGTTCTTTGAAGATGGTAAATACTTCAAGATAGACGGTGATCTTAATATAGATCGCGATGATACGGAAGTATTGATACTGGACGCTAACGCATAGTATATATGTGCCAATGAGAAAAATTTTTTGTTTTCTCATTGGCACATTAACTTAATTATGTATAAAGAAGGTGAAATATATGGCAGATTTAGATTATATTTGTCCAGAATTTCCAATTACAATTTCTGAATTTTATGATACATTAGCTAGTGGTAGTTTAGTTAATGATACTAATTATGTATTATCGAATCTTAATAATCTGTATTATTCTATAATAAGAACACCAAACCTAGATGAGATAGGATTTATCAGACGTTCTGATAATAAAGTTATGATATTTAAAACCAATAATCTAAATTCTATATTTTTAAATACCGGTATTGATTATAATTCAACTCGATTTGGTTGGGATAAGCAGTTTATAAATAATAAACTATATATTTTTATTAATACCACCGACACCAGATTTATAGTTGTCGACAGAGACAACGTCTCAACGACAGTGCAATTTAACACCCAGATGGAAAACAGTAGATCGATATATGCTAACGGTTATATATTCATATTCGGTACGAGTACATCTAATCCAAATGTAATAACCGTGATCAATACTAAGAATGATACTGTGTCTAATATAATTGGTCCGGCTACAATATCACCATTGCTTTATCTTAATGATAATATTATATATATAATATCTCATGAGAGCGTTGGGGGTAAATTAACTGGTCCTATATATCGATTCAATTCTAAGACTCTTTTATGGGAAGAAGAGATTCCATTTAAATCAGATTTTCGAGATACATATGATCTTGGAATTCATGATTTTAGCGAGGTTATTTTAGATAATAAGATTCTTGCTTTTAATAATAGTGGAGAATCTATATATAATTTAGACTATAATGAATATAGTCTATCAACACATGCTTCTATATCAAATTTCATAAAAAATGGTACTAAGTTTAGAGTTAATACACATCAACTTTCAAATGGAATTCTATTATATGATGGTAGATATTTCTATAAGGTAAAATCCCGTATAGGATTTGGTTTACCTGAAGATATACCCCTCCATCATTATTCTTCTTTTTTGGAAGATGGTTTTGATATTAATAAATTCTCCATGTTGGATGAAGTTAAACAGACTCTTATAGAAAATGGTTTTATTCGCTATGAGATATTCATAGTAGATAAACCTAAAAATATAAAGAATTTAAAATGTATAAACGGCTTTATATTTAAGCCTATAATAAATCAATCACTAAATCAAGTTTCTATTCAAAATGCTTCAGACTCTCTATATAAGCTAAAGATAGAGATAAAATATATCATTCGAAACTCCACTAACCAAGTGTTATCGACAGTGATTAAGAATGAAGATATTGGAGTCTGGTATAATACTATAATAGCATCTAAGGATAATATTATTGAGATTGAATATATAAAGTTTAATGATAGTACGACTGACAAATATTTAGAAAAGTATATTGTTGGAGCTGTTATTGGATCTTTAGATGGATTTATCCCTGATAGTATTCCAACTACAGATGAGGAGGAATAAGCTATGGATATTAACGAGGGCTTGAGAGGAAGCTCACAGAAAACGGTTTATATAAGACCGGTTATAAAACCCCTCTCAAGTGAGAATAAAGTCAGAGCGTGTAAAGATGAAATCGTTCAACGGCAAAATTCTTCGATATTATATAAATATCAAGATGGGTCTAATTATGAGTCGTCATCGATTAATAGTTTAGTCAATACTATTAAAAGAACCGCATATGAATATAATATGAAAGAATACCATATACTTACACTAAGTGCATTTGTAGATGGTAATAAAATTAAAGTTAATACCGATGAATTAAATAAAGCTGGGTTTAATTTCTATATAACAAAAGGAAATAAATTCATCGTTGGATTTGATTTATTCGATGCTGGAACTGATATTGATGACCCTAATTTCAATATCAATATTTCATTTAAAGGAAGCACAATGGGGTATTATTTATATCCCAGAACAGTGTTTTTGGACAACTATGAGGATACACCGTTTACAGAATTTACTGTATCTGGTCATTCATTATTATCGGCTGCTAATATTGTTATTGCAAGTCCGGGAATAACGAGGTTATAAAATATGGAATATGGAAAATTTAGATTAAATACAATATCTTCGAACTTTATTAAGATGGTTGATTCTGAACTAATGGTTGAAGGATTGTTTGATATTCCAATATCAGGTAAAACAATCGAAATTGAACCACTATTAAAGAAGACCGTCAATGGTGAGGATAAGTATTTATTCCACGATACTAATTTTTATATAAATAAAGCGATAGATAAAGCTATGACTATTATGGATTCCCATAATATAAAGTTATATACTCTTTATTTATCAGAAGATACTATTTTAATACCCCAGAAAGCAAATAAAGTTTTAAAGGACTTTTTTATTTTTCCGATAAATTACGATATTATGTATTCAATCGGAGGAACATCTCTTAAGATGGCAGACGTCACAGACTATGTATATCTTGAAAATATTGATATATCATCTGAAGCTCTTTATCTACCACTAGAAGGTCGATATATTATTTCATATAGAGAGGAGAATAAATAATGGTTTCTAAACTATATAATATTAAGAATATAACCCAAGATTCTCTTCTTTTTTCGGTGTATGATTTTGATATCTACATTCAAAAAATGAATTTTTCAAAAATATATTCAAATAAAGAATTAGCATGGGATTATGACGGCGATGATATAATATTTGGGTATGCTTCATCTCCTCTTGGTACTATTGCTTCAACAAAGTTTGATAGAACGTCGATGACCGATGAGATTCAAGCTCTGATGAATAATACCAGAGCTCCTCATACTTCAACGAAACAAACAATAGATAGAGTTCTTATATAGGAGGGATAATATGAAAAGTATTTTAACAATAAATAATACTGATAAGATATCCAATAAAGATCTATTATATGCATATCTTTTTGAGAATCAATCTATTCCCGAGTATAGTAGTTCTGATGTATATCCTGATGGTAAAATTGTATATAAGATAGAAAATGGTAAAGCTGTTTTATATAAGATGACCAATGGAGCATTAAAACTATATACAATAGGTCAAATTTCTAATTTAAAGCTCAATACTGAAAATATTAACGTGAAATCAACCGTTGATAAAATACTAATATAAGGAGGAATAAATTACCATGGTAAAGATTCCAGAGATTGAAGTTTTGCAAAATCATGGATTAAGAATATCCGATAGTGATACATATACCACTATTCCGATAACGATTGAAAGTTTAGGAGAATTCTGTGGTGTAGAAGTTGAACTTACAACCCCGTCTGGTACGTATATACCCTTTGAAAAATTATATCCTTTATATGATCCCAATAAGGAAATGCTATCTCCATATTGCTTCACGGTTATGGATGTTGGGTATACATTTGGTCTTGTTATTTTAACTTCTAATATCAGTTCTCAAAGTTCTATCAAAGTTAATTATATTCTGGGAAAGGTTGATACTAATCCCAATACTACAACTTTTTATAAAGAGGTAGTAATGGCAAGAAATCCTATACCGATAGTCAAAAAAACAAATCAAACAGTAACCACTATGAAAGTTAATACGGAGACTTTGTCTCCTTATGCTTCATTAGAAGCTAATATAGTTTATAGAAATAGTGATGGTGATCTCGTGAATCTAATGGATCTCATCAAAAACGGAAGAGGTTTATCCTCAGTACAAAGTGAATATTCTTCATATTTCTCTTTAGTTGTATCTGGTCGAAACTGTACTGGGGGGGCTTATGAGAATTGTACTGATACATTTTTGCAAAATAAACCTTATCAGTTTATTAATGATGAATCTAATGGTTCTAATCAAGTTTCATTCACTATCAACATCACTAAAACAAATCCTCTTAATGAGGTTTCTATACTTGATGAAATTAACATAAAACTACCTACAAGTGTTTCAGTTATTTCAATTTCTTAAAACATCAATCTGAGCCTTACCGTATTTGGTAAGGCTCAGATTTATTTAACATTTTATTAATTAATAAAGAGAAAAGAGGTGATTCATAATATGAATATTTTTGACATATTTAATTTTGGTAAAAACCGTCAGCACAATTTACTCAACCATAGCCTTTTTTCTACTCTCTCATACTGTGCGGATGTTCAAACTCCAACTTTTAATATATCAAGTAAATCCAAGAAAACCCTTATTTGTTTTTTTATGCAAACGGTGAAAACCGTTTACACAAAAAACATATCATCGAAGCTTGAAGACCCATCCTTCGATATTGGCACGGCTCCAAACTTTTTTATTGATATAAATATTCAAATAAATACGGAACTCAAACAACAAGGGGTTCCTGAAATTTTTATCGAAAGAATGAATGTTTGGAATAGAGACAACAACGATGCGACGCATAGTGCACTTGAAAGTATTGTGAATAGCGAATTCTACAGCTCATCTTATGACGAATGGTTAGCTGTTTTAAATATATTTACTTTCTACATTCAGATTTTAGCTGTATCAATGGAAAAAACAATGGACTCATTTAATGGTGACTTAGAAAGCGCATTAATGGGTACTCGTTTTGATAATAATTGAATGAGGATGATATTATGGACAGTATTTTTGAAAAGATAATAACCAATACCGAAGTATTACAGAAATTCATTGAAACAGGGGTATTGGCTTTGCTCGTTCTTATATACACATCTGCTACATTATTAATGATTAAAAAATTCTTGGATTCTCAAAAAGAAGCCATGGATAAATTCATCAGCACCAATGAAGCAAATTCAAAAAAGATTCTAAATGCGATATATATATTACAAGAGATGATAGCCAAACACAATTCGTATACATGTCATCAGATTGAAGATGCAAAAAAATACTATCAGAGATTTATGAACAACAAAAAATAAAGGAAGATGGGGATTAAACCATCTTCCTTTTTCTTAACGAAAAGCTATCATCTTAGGAATATTCTTAAGCCGGTAATCCTCTTCTGCTTCCGATATAAAGATCGAAAATGAATCTGGACCTATACCAGCAAAGCTATAGTTCCCATCCTTATCCATATAGTATGAATTCATACTATCCTCAATACCAGTCAAAAGGATATGCTCGGCAAATTCCTTAGGTCCATCCTCATACAATGGAACCATAAGTTCAACTCTCCTATCAAGATTTCTTGTAAGAAGATCAGAGCTCGAGATGAATATCTTTTTCTTACCACCATTACGGAAGTAATAGATTCGTGAATGCTCAAGATATCTACCAACAATACTCTTGATTATGATATTCTTGTTGATGGGTTTCATGGAACAAACGCCTCGGCAAATGATTAACACTTTAACCCCTGATTCGGCTGCTTGATATAATTTGCACATGATACCGTAATCGCTTATCGAATTCACCTTGATAATAATCTTGGCTTTTTTCTTCTTTTGAGCAAATTCGATTTCCTTATCGATTAATTGGTATAGTTTGGTTCTAATTGTATACGGAGATATTGAAACCTCTTTAAGATTCTCAACAGGCTCACTGAAACCAGAAATAAGATTAAAGACGTTTATTAAGTCCATTCCTATATTCTGATTAAATGTGAATAATGAGATATCGGTATACAATTTAGCGGTTTTATCATTATAGTTACCAGTACCAACGTGGGAATACACCTTTACTCCTTTATTAGTCTTTCTGGTAACGACAATGAACTTACAATGGACTTTGAAATTCTCCACGCCGTAAATAATACGGCAGCCCGATCGTTTCATCTTATCGATCATACTGATATTCTGTTCTTCATCGAATCTCGCTTTGAGTTCAAGAAGAACAGAAACTTGTTTACCGCTTCTTGCGGCTTTACATAAAGAATTAACAATCGGCGAATCGATCGATGAAACCCGGTAAAGAGTTTGTTTGATACTCATGACATTTTTGTCTTGAGCTGCATGTTCGAGAAACTTTATAACAGGACCATATGACTGATACGGATGGTGGAGAATTATATCTCCTCTCTCAATGGCAGTCAACATATCATGCTCTCCGATTAACGAACCCGGATATTGCGGTTCAAAATTTTGATATTCGCAATCCGAATCCGAAAATGGCAGCTTCATCAAACAACTATAATCAAGAATGTTAGAAGAAACAAATACGTTCTTCTTCTTAAGAGAAAACATCTTGGTGATGAGCTTAATGTCTTTATCACTAAACTTATCACTAATCTCCATATAAATAGGAGACGACAGTTCTCTCTTTTCCAGAATGTCTTTCATTCTGTCTACCAGATATACGTCTGCACTATCATCAACAGCCATGTCAGCTTCTCGAAGAAGTCTGAAGACACCGAAGAAAGATACCTCCTTATTGACAAATATCTTATCAAGATTATTCTTAATGATATCCTCAATAAAGAGAAATTTTCTTTCTTCTGCGTCAGATTTAACTTCAAATATTCTGTTGACATTTTCGATTGGAATAAGCGCAACAGTTTCGACATTCTTCAAAGAATCTTTGATGATAACATAACAGGTTAACTCTTTAGATTTAATCGGTGGAAAATCGTTTGTTCCATCAATACGAATAGGAGTTACAAGCGGAAAGATCTCATTTAAAAATACCTTATCAGCAGACTCTTTTTCCTTATTTGATAAAGATTTATATTTGGTAAAATGATAACCAATGCCTTTGATTCTGGTTAACATCTTATCAAATATTTTACTCTGCTGTCCTTTGAATCGTTGAATTTCTTCTAATAACGATTCATATTCCTCTGCGTACGTCATCCCCGAAACTTCTTTAAGGTCGGGGGTTGCCAATGAAACATTTTTACTCTTAGCCAATCTCACCATACAGAACTCATCAAGATTTGATGCCGTTATAGCTAAGAATCGCATTCTCTCAATCAAAGGAATACTCTTTCGAATAACCAAAGCAAGAATGCGTCGATTGAATCCCATCCAACTCAAATCCCGATTAATGAATGACTTACCGTCAGCATATAACGTAATCTCATTCGTTAATTCAGTAAGAGTCTCAGACAGATTACCCATTATTTATCATCTCCAATTCTTTAACCTTTATTTTTCAGGATATGGATTAGTATCCATTTCAAAATAATACTTCCGAGCATTGTATAAATCAGGATATATAATTCTACCCTTATCTATACATTCTTTGATTCCCATATCAAGGGATAATTTAAATCCCTTAAAGAAATCGGCTTTAGCGACGGCTCTCAAATGACCAATATCTCTTCCTTTGCGATTCTTATCGGTCCAATCAGCTAGATATATGATTTGTTCAAGAATTGACGCCTGTGCTCTACATGAAGTATGATAAGTTATTGCTCTAAACACATCTTCATTGATCACGAACGTGTTGACCGCATATATTGCGCCAACATATGCATGAAGTTGATGTTCATTCGGAATAAAATTCCCAATTAAATCTCGTTTCCAATAGTCAATCAACTCCTCTCTATTCCATTGCTTTGCAACATCGTGGAGGCACGCCGCAAAAACAATATCCTCAGGGATTTGTGCAAACAACGCTTCAGAATAGTGAGCAGCCTCTATGAGAGTGCCGACTGTGTGTTCGTACTTCTCTTGATTTAAATAGCATTTAACATGCTCAAGTAAATCAATTGCCAATTTATTTTTTGTAATATGGCGAGCTCTCTCGGAACACAATTTAGTAAAATCCATATTTATTATCCTCCAATTTTACGGTATTATATAGATGAATCTATTATGATTCATCTATATAATATATACTTATAGTTCAATGATTTTCGAATTTGAATTCCAATATAATATTGGATTATCATGATTGGGAATGGACTTATCCATTTTATCATAAACAAACTCAACCATTGCTATACTCAGTAATCTGTTTAGTTCAGAATATGAATGCTTCTTTTCACTGAGTAACATTCTCATGATCGAAGTAAAATCACCGGTTCCCATTTTATAGGTTCTACCTTCAAGTTTATCTTCTATCATTGAGACAAAGGTCTTGTCTATGTAATTGTATATTACAACCGGATTAAATCGGTTTATATAGTCAACCCTATAACCTTTAGATTCATAATAGAGAACAATTCTTTGATTTTTGTCTTGATCATAAAATATAACCATATTGCTAATCTTATAAACCGACCATTCCTTTGGAATATAAAACTCTGGATTGCCTTTTTCATTTTTAAAAAGGCTTATATTATAACACAACATCTCAGTTTGAACTACATCAAAGTTGTCTTCAAATTCTCCTTCAATAGTAAAGGTCTTCCGTATCATCTTTTTCCAAAATAGAATACCTTTATATATCGGTTTGCTAATATCTGTCATGTATAATCTCTCCTTTTATTTTTCAACTTCCAAATTATACAAACGTTTCACAAGCTCATTTGCATACTGGGTATTAATATAGATTATGAGTCTATATGTAGAATCGATATTAACCTTTTTAGTTGTTAATTTCATTGTATCAATATTAACTTCGAACTCAGATTCATCCAACTCGACGTTGTTTTTCAATACTCTGAATTTCAAAAACAGATTATAGGATAATGAATTATCCTTATGGTATTTAATAAGTGTTAACGTTTCGTCACTAAACAATGGCGAAATATCCAACACGTCTTCATATATATTACTCTCAACCATATACATGGATGATGTATATATATTGAAACCGGTTGGAATATTATAGTTAAACAGATTGCTCACAGTAAAAATCGGAATTATTTTTCCATTGTCTTCTAATCTTATACTGGTATCGAAATCTATAATGGTATTTTTCTTACTGAAATAATAATATAACCCAGCGGTATTAAAATCACACATGACAGAGAAGGTTATCGGATATATATCTTCAACCATTTCTTTTTTATCTCCATCATCGACGTTAAAGTTCACTATAGTAGTATCCAGATTTACCGGATAAAATCTAAAGAACTCATCAGTACCACTCGAGTTTTTAAGTTTATATGTCACAGGATAATGAGACTGAGAATTCATGAACTCCATAAACGGACTCACCGAACCATTATCATCAAATATCGGGATATTATTATCCTTAGATATCATCGTGATGATTTGTTCCGGGATTAGAGACTCTAAACAAGTCTCTATCATAAACGGTCTCTCTTGTCTCACCATGTTACTAAAATAAATAGCATTATTGAGTTGAGATATTCTTGTATCAAATATCATGAAGACATCAAAATACATTCTCATTCTATTTAATAGAAACATGGTATAAAACTCTTTGTTTTTTCCTTCCATAAAAGCCTGTAGATTGTTAACGTCAACATCTACAAAACTATCAGTGATTCTTGATGTTAGTAATGTACCTTGCATAAACATCTCTGAATCGTTTAATTCGATTCGTGGTTTAATATAGAGAATAGGTCTTTTCTTTTTAAAAAAAGACCTATTTCCCGTAAACAAGTTTATTTCTTTATATGCTATGGAGGATGATACCACCACTGATCTAAAATGATTTAGGGGAAACTGGTGCTTAATCCATTCGACCACAGCACATGTCACGTTGCCATATGTATGAGCTATACTGGTTTGACCAATAAGATAGTTCAAATAAATCAGTCCTTTGCAACTTATTTACTGAACTGTTGATCCCTTGTCGAAATAAAAATATGCTCAACTTCGCTAAACGTCCGACAGCATCTGAATTTTTCCATTGGAATATCTTCATCAGGAATTCTAAAATCCTCAAGAATTTTAATTTTATCTTTTATATACTGCTCAAGGGTTGTTTTAGATCCTTCAACAGTCAGAACCGATCTACTATTTTCCATTTTTTTCGTCCTCCTGATTTGTTTTATTAAATTCTCAAATTCCATATAATCTGAGAAAGTGAACCCATTATAACAATTCGTCTGAATCAAATGATCTTTTTGATCATCTAAAAAATCTCCATCATCGTCAATTATATAATATTCATTATACTTTGGATTTTCTAATAAATATTCCCGAATTTCAACACCCCTTTTTTCATAGTCATAAACGGGGGTTTTCCCGATTATCGGAACGGATACATGTAATCCGTTTTTATATAATAATTTGGATAACGACGAGAGCTCAACATATTTTCTCCAAGAAGAACTTATAACAATTGATAAATTATATTTAGCGCAGAGATAACTTATAAGAAGAAGTGCTTGACGGTTTGCGATTCCATCATAGTTAAATAATGTGGGTTTTGTTATTGTATCTCCTTTAATTTGTGGAATTGGAGTGTTTATAACTCCATCGATGTCCAAAAACAATAAATTTATCATATTATTAGACTCCTTCATTTTATTATTCTAAACAGGATGATACATATTCTCCTAATTTCATCCCAACAGTAACATTTTTCACATGGGCAAATTTTAGTTTATTATATTTTTTACTCGAACTCATTCTGTTATGAATACTATTGATATATTCTTTAAGTTCGGTTATATTTTTAAATGGTCCATGAATTGTGTTCATTGACCCACCCCATGCATTCTCTAGCCAATATATTTTTCCATTTTTATTATAATAAACTAAAGTGTGGGTCATTCCTCCTTTATTATCCGAGCTATTGTATTCTATGAAAAACAATCTTCTTGGTTTCATTTTTAATCGTTGAAGTATATATTTAATCAATATGGCTTGACTATGACAGTCTCCTCTTTTTTCTCCGACAACATCTTTATATGATTTTAATACTCTAAAGGTTTCATAGCGAATATTCTTTTTTAACCATTTTGATGCTTCTTTATCATCTTTAAAAATTGGAATATTATATTGAATCAAGTCCATATAATCTATCCCTCCATATTATTTTATTACCATATTGTATTGATCGTGTTGTAAAGTAATAATATATAATCTAAAAAAGAAAGAGGGTGGTGATATCACCACCCTCGATTTCTTTACCCGAAGATGTTGAGAAGACTTGACATATCGTTATCAGAAGCCTCGATTGCTGTAGCCTCGAGTACATAAAACTTGCCTTCATACTTAACTACAAGACGACCACGACCAGGTCCGTCCTTCATCCCAGCTTCGATGTCCTTTACAAGATTGAGAACTTTGAAAAGATAATTGATAAGATTGTACATAACCATTTCTCCTTTGTTTTTAATTGATGTGATAAATCTTAGAACTTGTTAATTCAATAGTCAATTTCCAATATCTTGAAAAATAGACCAACTGCTATCGGTGAATAAGAACTTTCTATAACATAGTTCAAGTTATCTCCGAGAACCAATTGATCTATATCTTCCATCGCTTTTTCAAGATCAAATGTGTATTCTGTCTCTGGATATACGAGAAGCATGTTGTATATAAAGGAAAGTTCGATGAATGAATCAACAGCATAGTGGTGTTTTAATATTTGAGAAAACTCATCCTTTGAAAGGCATCTTGACACTTGATATGTGTAGGTGAAACCATCATTGGATTTTACAACAAGGGGATCTAGAGTATTATAAAGATATAAATAATTTTTACCAAATTTTACAGAAACATCTTTCGGTACCTTAACCAGTGATTCTATGTGAGAATAATCATCCTGGTCTATATACATATTGTATCCATCTTCACTCTCACCGTAGAGCTTCACCAAATTTGTAACATATAACCGCGTTTCATAAGATTGCCATACTGTCATATCCAGATCCTTTAAGATACGAATCTGAAAATTGTAAATATAAACGTAATCCCTAGTCAGATAAAGTAATTTATAGCACTGAAGTCCTTCATCACTGATGTCGTAATAATCAACAAACAGGTAAAATTCTAAGGCCCATGTCTCTTTAAGAGCAAGATTGAGAGGCCCGTGTATTAAAGCAAAATCCAGTGCTTCCAATCCTTCTAATTCAGCATTAATTTGACCATAACTTACAAAGTTCTTGTATATGGCGTCATCTAATGCCCTTAAAACAGAAGACTTTTGTTGATCATCCATTGAAGGCCAATATTTGTAAAGTTCGCTCCAATACTCATCAGAAAAATCACATTTTTGGAATTCCTCTATTTGTTTATCAGGAACTCGAGTTATAGTGTTGCAACCAGAAACAATGATAACCATAAAGACCACGAGCATGATCGATATTATTTTTTTCATTTGAATATCTCCTTTAAAAAATATGGGTTTATATTATTCCAAATAATGAAATAAGATTCCGTTTACTAGGAATTAGTATTTTACCCATTATCCCGGAATTCAAATACCTTTGTTCCGGGATAATGGGAAATCATAGAAAACTGATTGGCCTCAAATGATGCTCTCAGCAAATCGTCGCGCATTACACTGAATGCGTTCTTGCCCGCAAGGGTAATATAAAGCCGAGCATAATACGAATGAGGATTGTCAAACTCGACGATAATAATTTTATTGGAAACGTTGGTCTCCACATAAAATACCGTCTTTTTCTGAGTGTCGTCTTTGGCCACCATAAAATTGTAATCCAAGGATTCGAGCAAGTTGATCAACTGCTGAATGTTCATTTTTGTATCTTCCCTTCTTATTTAGACGTATCGTTTATAGTCTTATTGGGACGCTTCTTTCGGGGCTTCACATAATCGCTATATTTAACACTAATTTGACGCCCCCAATTAACAGAAATGAATTCCAGATCATCGGGACAATTTTTTCGAAAATGGTCTACCTGATAACGGAAATTACCATTGTGTATAAACTCAATTAAATTGGGAATTATATCGCCAGCTATAATCATCAAAGCACTATGATGCAGACCACAATCGACTATGAGTATATCAGAATCTTCCATTTTTAAGTGGATATGAGAAAATTTGGATAATCTGGTGAAGAGTTTCTCTTTACTGAATTTTCTTGCTACCTTTTTGGTTACCTTGAGGATGTCTTCTAACTGGTCATCGGGGTTTTTGAAAACCGCTCGTCCAACAATCTTGCGAAAATCTTTCTCATCAATGAGTTCGTTGATATCTCTGTCATTGATATAATGGCGGCAATATCTCATGTTGGTTATATAATCCAATGAGAGACCGAATCCGGAATTGATAAAGTGGCTTCTCAGGTCAGCGGCCAGATCGAGTTTAAACCAGTCGAGATCAATGTCTCTGATTCCAATTTTTGTTGGAATTTCCGCATTTTTAGGATCGCATCGAATATACACAAGTCCATAGCTAGAACTCGTCTCAATCATAATCTCGATCTTTCCATCAGAGTCATGGGCCTCGATATACGAAAAACAGGATATCCGAGATCTCAGTTGATCTATTGTCAGACCCTTAATCTCATCGGAAAACTTTATCAATACCCTATTATAGGTATTGATTTTGATATCGGTAATTTTAAACATTTTGTATCTTCCCTTCTTAAATAATTTTATTTTATGATTGGTCAATTGATGATTATTTATATAAAATAAGAGGTTGACTATGATAGCCAACCTCTTATACTGTCTTATAATAAATAAACCTTTCTATATATCTTACACTGATATAATATATACTCATCAAAGCAAAAAATACGAAAAAAAATAAATGGGATGTATAAGACTTTAATAAGTCTTATACATCCCATTTTATTAATCATATATTGTTAAATTGATATAGCGAAATAATCTGGTCTTTAATAAGATTAAAATCAGGATTAAATAAACCGTCATTATTCGATATATACATAGAATTAGTTGGGTCATTATTTTCAAAGTCTTTTATCATCTTCTCTGTTTTCAAGCTGATGATATTCAATATATCTCCATCGAACACCTTTATGAATATTTTCATACTCTCGGTGGACTATATTTCCATCCTATGTATTTCTACACAGGAGCCTTGCGCTTCCCACGTTAAGCATTCCACCAAACGGGTACTCTACTCACATAATTAAATTATGCTTTGGATAGTCTCTACACCTTTCCTATAACACGTCGCAGTCAATACTTAATCATGGCGAAGATGACTGTGTATTGCATTTATAGACGGTCCTCTTTAGGACTTGGCACGGTACCACCTGCTATCCATGAACTATCATGGACCGTAGGCTCTCTTACGAAGCGTATTCGTACTTAATCTTATTTAGCTTCTACCGTTAGCATGAATCGAATTCACACACCGCTTGTTAAGCGTTCACAAGGAACTACGACTGTTTGTTACCAAACGTCCGGACCTCATAGTTGATCCGCATTTAAAACTGATAGAGATTGTATTGGAATAGACATTGTAAAATCATCATCTGAACTATGAGTAACATCTTTGATTCTCATACTTAGAATAGATCCGAAATCTATTGTCGTTGTGTTCACGTAGGTCGTTAATCTACGCAGTTCTCTTATGAACTTCCCTATATTTCTATAGGATACCAGACTATATCATGATCTAAATTAATAGACCCTTCCCATTTCGAATTCACTTGAACTCTACTCTACTCGCTTCGTGTATACAATGATACCTTATTTTCAAGTGTTAAATTTAACACTGTATAGCTTTCGATAGTCGTTGAACCTTCAACTCTGTTAAGAGTCACTTGGCTGCGGATTGACCATATATCTCATACGCTTTTTACTATACCCACAGTAGTTAATTGTGGCCATATACATATTGCTATATATACTTAGTACGTAGAGCTTTAGGAATCCAGAATATAAATTCCAGATGGAGCATTCACTTTCGTGGAGATTACTTACTCCCGTCCCCGCAATTAAAGAAGATCGCATATTATATCACTATAATATGCCCCAGTTATCTAGGATTTCTATTTATTAAAACACGATACTCATATTTATCTATAAGATGCTTCATTAAGCTATGAAGTTTCTTAGAGTAATTTATTTTACCCCAAGATATCTCATTGATTGCTTCACTAATACTAATATCGTGAATTTTTACTAAGTTGGCTATTAACTCATAACGATATAATTCTAAGAACGCTTGATATGATAAAGTAATCTCGTTGACTCTTAAAAATTCATCTGAAACGATTACATTTCTAGATGAAAAATTAATTCTGCCACCGAGTAGTTGATCTCTTATATGTCCATCTTTGCCATTAATCAAACTAAATACTTCATCAAATAAAGCTAAATATCGTTTCTGAATTACTTTAAGTTTCTTATTTATCGCCATCATTTTGTCATCATTCAATGAACCGATATTATCCTCAATAATACGATTCAACGATTCAACAGAACCTCTCATAGGTTCATACTTCTTTCCTATAGTACTAAACGATAACCTATTGTTTATATTGCTATAGGGTCTTAAAATTGTCGACATAACCGGTATAGAGTTGGTAAAGGCAGTCCCCTTGTTAAACATATCAAGTATTTCGGAATACTCGAGTGTCTTTGATTTCTTCTTCGAATAATAATAATCGAGAATATCAATGAAGTTTTCCTTTAACCCGATTAACCCAATGGCAATATATTTTGTCGGAACCTTTTTAGTTTCAATCGTTTTATCAGTGCTCGTTATAATTGCCAGCGGTTCCTTTCCAATAAAGGATCTCAATTTTAAATATGCAATCGGATTCATAATATGGAAATCCATAATAGTCATCCAACCCGTCTTTGTGATATCGATATCAACAAAGACTACTTCTTTGCCACAATGGGGGCAAGTTTCTCCTTCAAATATACCTCCAGTCGTTTTCCCACATTCACATGAATACCTCTCTGCGAATGCCTCATCACCATCATCCCAATCCGTCGAAAAGAACGGACTTAATAATCCATTATAATTCTTTTCTTTCTTGTTATTGAATGTTGGTTCAAAGATTTCAATTCCTTTGCCAATTGCCATGTCTTTTCTTTTTTCTCGTTCGAGATTAACAACTTCCAATCTGGTAGCCATATTATCAACCTCTCTTATTATTAGTTATAACAAATGTTATTAATAACATTTATTTCTATTCTATAATATATACTTTTAATAAAGACCAAAAAAAGAAGAGTCATTACGACTCTTCTTTTTTCTTTTTGAAGAACGATTCAACAACCTTCAATGTGTCTGAAACACTGAGGCCGTTTTCATCTAAAAGGAGATCATCAAGATCACCTTTGGTCTTGGGTACATTGATAGGACTTGTTGTCAAAACAGGATCAGAAGGCTTCTCTTCAGAAAGATATTCAGGTCCATTGACAATTGTCTCACAAATATCCATGAGCTCAGTAATACTAGTAGATTGCTTAAAGTAAAGGACATTGGGCCCTTTGCGCTCATTGATTTTTAGGGTAAACATCGCCGGAGAAGCATGAAGATCGGAGTAGATACTGAACATATACTCGTCATCAACATAGACGAAATTGTCTCCAAAGCGTTTCCAACAAAGTTTCTTATGTTTGAAATCGGTCACGCGGAACTGGGTATTGGCGAGCCGATGTTTAGGTTTCGGGTTTGTCTCTGATTTTGAATCGATAAAGCTCTTCTTGGATTGAGGAAGTTCTTTTCCATCAACAATAAAGAGCTCTCCGTATGTCTGAGTATCGAGGAAGTC
>JAQUYQ010000043.1:15532-19452 GCA_028691795.1 Herbinix sp. | reverse complement strand
GCTTGATCGGTTCTTATTCTTACTGCCTCCATTTGAGCATTCCCTCCATTTTTCCTTCGTACCTTCTATTTGAGTATACCTTTTTGCCTTACTAATTACAAGCGAAACCTAGTCAAACTTAAGTAATATAGCTCTACTGGATGCTCCGTCACAACCTCCCCGTTTCATCGGGTCTGCACTAAACTAATCATAATATTTAACTGCGAAGTTTCAGTTGATGGTTCGGGTGTCATATGTCGTATATTAAGTAAGACAATGAATATTTGTGTATATATATTCAGATGGCGCAGACCGGCTGAAAGTGGTTGTCATTCTTTCGTTTAAGACCCTGCAAAAATAAGAGTTACTACGAGCATTTTTGTATTTTAGGGGCTTAATAAGAAAGATACCACTTGAAGGTAAGGCAAGTCCAGATGAATATATATGCACAAATATTCATTTCACTATACTAATCCGACTTATGACACCCTAACCAGTTGATTATTTTAAAATCAACTCTACGGGACAATGGTCACTTCCCATTACATCCATAAAAATGACACTATCCTCAATTCGATCCTTTAACCTTTCTGAAGCAAGGAAATAATCAATACGCCATCCTACATTCTTTTCTCTTGCATGAAACATATACGACCACCAGGTATAGGCATCTGTTAATTCAGGATATTTGTATCGGAAAGTGTCTAAGAAACCACTGTCTAATAGCTTTGTCATTTTCTGTCGCTCTTCTTTTGAAAATCCTGCATTCTTCATATTCGACTTTGGATTCTTAAGATCAATTTCCTGATGTGCTACATTAAGATCTCCACAGATTATAACCGGCTTTTTCGTGTCTAAGTGCATAACATAGTTACGAAAATCTTCTTCCCATTCCATTCGGTAATCTATTCTTGCAAGTTCTTTCTGAGAATTCGGAGTGTATACCGTTACAAGATAGAAATCCTCATACTCCACTGTTATTACCCTGCCCTCATCATTATGCCTGTCCATGCAAAGGTCAAAGCATACACTGATCGGTTCTTTTTTCGTGAATACTGCAGTTCCGGAATATCCTTTTTTGACTGCAGAATTAAAATACTGATGGTAACCCTCAAAGGAAACTTCAACCTGTTCCGGCTGCATTTTTGTCTCCTGAATACAGAAGATATCTGCATCGATTTCTTCAAAAAATTCCTTAAAACCCTTATTTAAACAAGCTCTGAACCCATTAACATTCCAAGATACCAATTTCATCCTATTTACCTAATTCCTTTCTCGGATCATTATTTTAATTTAAATCCATAATAATTCCATATAAAGCATCTACCGTATCGGAAATCCTATCCGCTCCGGCCTCCTCAAGTTCCTCCCGGCCGCCAAAGCCATATAACACCCCGATTGATGTAATTCCTACATTTTTGGCCCCCTCTATGTCATGTATACGGTCTCCCACCATAACGACTGAGGTATAATCCGTAATCCCATTCTTATCAAGCGCATAACGAATGACCTCTTCCTTTGTAGAACGTGAAGCATCTAGCGTTGCACCGCAGATATCCGTAAAAAATTGTTCTAATTTAAAATGCTTTAAAATCTTCTTTGCAAATATTTCTGGTTTAGAAGTAGCTACAATCAATGTCTTTCCTGCCTTCTTCAACTTTGCAAGCAGTGTATCTATTCCTTCATATAATTCATTTTCAAAGAGGCCCGTAACAGCAAAGTACTCTCTATATTTTGCTACTGCCGCCTCTGCTTCTTCCTCATTAAAACCATTGAACTCTTGAAAGGAGACTCTTAAGGGAGGTCCAATATACTTACAAAGATTATCCAGATCAGGTTCCCAGGTATTAAATGCATTAAGAGCATATTGCACAGATTTTGTAATACCAATCTTTGGGTTTGTAAGTGTTCCGTCTAAATCCATCAAAATATATTTCATAAATTATTCCTTTCTGCTAGTCACCATCTGGGGTCAATGTTCGTATTGCATTTATTTCTAATAGCTGCATGGTAATCTTAAAAAGCACCTACAGATGCTTTCCTAATTGTTTCTATGGCTTTCTAACCTGTTTTATATTCTTTTCCACCTGTTTTCTTGGTATCATGACCTGATGACCACAGCCCAGACACTTGAGGCGAAAGTCCATGCCGACTCTAAGAATTTCCCATTCGCTGCTTCCACAGGGATGCTGTTTTTTTAATTTAACAATTTCACCTACATTTAAATCCATCTTAAAGTCCTCCTAAACCAGTGTAAAGTTTTATAAAAAATGATCGATATCCGATAAAGTCCTTTTCTATTCCTTGTAAATTATATCATATTTTGTTCTTATTTAAAATTAATTTTTAACTTGCATTTTAAAACAATGTGGTGTAGTATATAAATATACATAACATAGTTTTCATTACTACATAGTGTAATTTAATATCTTCATTATGTATATAACAAAAACAGATGTTAATAATTATTTTATAAAAATTTAGATTTCATAAGTTGTATCAATACTATCGCTTTAAATAAGAGTGTAACTATTATATTCCTCTAGTAGTCTTAAACTGGCTTATGAAACTTGTACCAAATAATATAATGAGAACGTAGTGAGCATATGCAAGCTTGCTTGCGATATGCGATCGGAGTGAAGAGATTATGGACAAAGTTCATAATACAAAAAAGGAGGAGCTGATTTTATGACAATAGCAAAAGTAAAAGTAAAGGATCCGGGAAGTGCAATAACTCATTTGATAGGCATGTTGATGGCTGTATTTGCGGCAACACCTCTATTAATAAAAGCAGCAAGTCAGCCAGATGCTATACACATTATTTCCCTGGGTGTATTTATTCTCAGTATGATTCTATTATATACCGCCAGCACCGTATACCATACATTTGGTAGGACCGCTAAGATTCATCTTCGTCTGAAGAAATTTGATCACATGTCAATTTATGTACTTATCGCCGGAACTTATACACCCATCTGTATTATTGTACTCGGAGGTAGAGTTGGTCTGGGCCTATTAGCCTTAGTCTGGGGCTTTGCGATCATCGGTGTTGTAGTTACCCTCTTTTGGGTTCACTGTCCAAAATGGTTTTCCTCCGCTGTCTATATCGCAATGGGCTGGATTTGCGTTCTCGCCTTTACCCAAATCATTAATTCCCTTCCGCGTGCCGGTTTTGTGTGGCTTTTGGCTGGAGGTATCATTTACACGGTCGGGGGTATCATTTATGCTTTGAAACTACCCATTTTTAATAATAGGCACAAGAATTTTGGTTCTCACGAAATATTCCACCTGTTTTGTATTGGAGGAAGCTTCTGTCATTTCATGCTAATGTATCTATATATTGCGGATATGCCTTAAGTCCTGCCACAATCATGGTTTATTATCTTACCAATGTTTAATTATATGAAACAAGATGAATTGGTAAACCAATTCACTTGTCATGGATAATAATAGAAACGAGTAAGTATCATCCTCCTATAGGCGGGTAATACTTACTCGTTCCTTGATTTATACTAATGATATTATTTTCTTCCGTTATAAGTTGATTTAAGATAGTCTGCAATAGTTTATTTCTTTGCTGTTATTTTACCGGGATTTTTGCTTTTTGATAAAAGCTTTATTATTTACTGAATTAATTGCTCTCTAACATGATTATTTGCCATTACTTTTTACTTCACATAAAGTAGCTTAACAAAACCGCCCCTCTATCAAAAGGTAAAGGAGCGGTTAGTCATATCTATGTTAAGCAGCCGAATAGATCTGGTAAGGTATCAAGGCAGTAACTGTTAACACTCTTCATGAGGTAATAGGGATTCGGTTGCGAATGCTCAAGATATGTATCGTATCCCGATTTTGCTGTCTTGCTACCTTTTATATGATTAATATATTATACTCTGCAATAATTTAATTGTTACAAATACCTTTGCAAGTTTTGTAAAACA
>JAQUYQ010000043.1:0-15432 GCA_028691795.1 Herbinix sp. | reverse complement strand
ATTGTCATGAATTACAGTCTTTTTAATAGTTCCTCACGTTGTGCTTCAAATCCAGGCTTTCCGAGAAGCGCAAACATATTCTTCTTATAGCTTTCAACACCCGGTTGGTCAAACGGATTTACACCAAGAACATATCCGCTTACGCCGCAAGCAAATTCAAAGAAATAGAACAGCTCGCCCAGGAAAAATTCATTTTGTTCCGGTAACGTAATCTGAAGGTTTGGAACATTACCGTCGGTATGTGCAAGAAGTGTACCCTTCATCGCACTCTTGTTGATGAAATCCACACTTTTACCTGCAAGATAATTTAACCCGTCAAGATCTACTTCTTCCTCTTCCAAAATAATCTCGGTTGGAGATTTCTCAAGCGTAATTACTGTTTCGAAAAGAGTACGCTGACCATCCTGAATAAATTGTCCCATGGAGTGTAAATCAGTTGTAAAGTCGACAGCTGCCGGGAATATACCCTTCTGATCCTTTCCTTCACTTTCACCAAAAAGTTGTTTCCACCATTCGGATACATAATGTAAGGATGGCTCATAGTTTACTAAAATCTCTATGTTTTTACCTTTACGTAATAAAATATTACGAACTGCTGCATACTTTAATGAATCATTTTCCTCAAAGCTTGTATTCAGGCAGTAGCTTCTCATGCTTGCTGCACCTTCCATCAGCTTTGTAATGTCTGCTCCGCTGACTGCTATCGGAAGAAGACCAACTGCAGTAAGTACGGAAAAACGTCCGCCAACATCATCAGGAACAACGAAGCTTTCATAACCTTCCTCTGTTGCAAGGTTTTTGAGTGCTCCTCTTGCCTTATCTGTTGTAGCATATATTCTCTTCGCTGCTTCCTTCTTGCCATATTTCTCATTCAGAAGCTTCTTAAATACACGGAAAGCAAGTGCCGGTTCTGTTGTGGTACCGGACTTACTGATAATATTAATGGAGAAATCTCTGTCTCCAATTACTTCCTTTAGGTGATTCATATAATTACTGCTAATATTATTACCACAGAAATAAATCTCCGGTGTCTTTCTAATTTCCTTGGAAACCGAATTATAGAAGCTGTGTCTTAAGAATTCAATTGCAGCTCTTGCTCCCAAGTAGGAACCGCCAATACCAATTACAAGTAATACGTCAGAATCATTTTGGATTTTTGCAGCAGACTTCTGAATACGCGCAAATTCCTCCTTATCGTAATCTACGGGAAGATCTATCCAACCCAAAAAATCATTTCCTGCGCCTGCCTTATTAACCAATTGATTTTTAGCAGCCTCTACGGAAGTTTTTATCATATCGATCTCAGAATCGGAGATATACTTTTTCGCAACAGAGAAATCAAATGAAACCTTATTTGCCATTTTATTTACTTCCTTTCTCTTTTTTCTTATATTCTAACAAAGGCAAACTTATTATTCAACAATTTTTCTGTTTTGTTTAAAATTTATTATAATAAGATGAGTTTATCAATTCACTTCTCATGATTAATTTGTGTCTCGTCGTATTTAACCCGATTTTTGCGTACTTTTACGCGAAAAATTCTTTCAAAACATCTTCTATCAACTTTTCCTCCTGCAGGCTCATTTGTTTTGTTTTTCCTCCTGCAGCTTTATGCGGCTTTGCACTGTCCGCCTTTTCCTTTTCTAACTTCTCTTTTTCTTCTTTTAGTGCAATTGCTTGTTCTTTTGCCGAAGCAATCTCATCTAAACCTTTCATAAGCATGTCCATATCTGCTTTATCGTCGGAAGGTTTTAACTCTTCCTCCAGGCTATGTAATATTTGTTCTGTTTCTTCTCCCTTTTGCTTTTTGAGTTCATTCGACTGCTGCTTTTCTAAAGCCTTCTTTTTCATTTCTGCACGTCTGGCTTCCAAAGCTTCTCTTTCTTCCTCTAATTTCTGGCGTTCTTCTTCCCTTCGCCTAGCAGCTGCCTGCTTTTTTTCTTCCTGTTTTCTTCTGTCTTCTTCCTTCCTGGCTTCTTCTATTTTCTTCTGCTCTTCTTCTCTTTTGACAGATTGAAGTTTTCTTTCTTCTTCCTTCTTAAGTCTAGCCTCTCTTCTCCGGCTCAACTCATCTTTTGACTCACTCTTATGATCTTCTGCTGTCATTGCTGCGCTTATCTGCTTACTTACCTCTGTTGCCTGATTTAATTCACGGCGCAGTTGTGAAGCAAACTCCGGTGAAACCGCTTGCTGTTCCAATCTTACCTTACAAAAATTCTCCAAATAGTCCAACAGGTTTAAACGAAGTGTCTTCTTTTTATTAGCGAGATTCATACTTTTATCCACAAGTATTAAAACTGCACTTGATAGAATTCCCACAGCTCCTGCAAACAAAATTTTATCTTGTCCACATTGATAAAAAACTCCGAAAACCGCAAGAACAGGCACTGCCAGAAGATTCAGGAATAGAACTTGTCCACATAAGTTCTCCCATGTGGATAATAAAAGTCCACAAAAACGATACTTCAAAATATTTTTATCCACAAATGTATCCACATTATTAACACCTATTTTGAGTTTAAAGCAAGTCTCAAATTTCATTTTAATATGCTTCAGCATTTTATTTTTTGTTTCGCCCAAATTATCGGATGCTTTCGCTAAATGTTTATATACCAGGTTTACTATAAATCGGATAAGTAACCCCAATCCACCCAATGCTGCGTAGGTATAAATAATTATGTCCTTGTCATATACATATTGAATCATAAAAAGCCCCTCTCTTTTCCATAAATTTACATTCATTATAGCTTACTATAATAATTTTGAAAAGAGAGAGGTTTAAAAATCGATAGACACAATTCTTAAGGATGCTCCATATTATGATTCATTTGTAAGTAATTCATGTCGGATTGACATAATACGATAAAAATATGATTTGGGTGTCATAAACAATTTACAGATTGAGATGAATTGATTTGTCACTTCACTTGTTAGACTCTGTCAAATCTGGGAAGGTAAAATATGCATCTACTCCATCATCAGTTACTTCTACCGTATAACTCATGGTTTCATAACCATCTTTAATAAATGTCATTACATGGCTTCCAATTATTTTATCAAAACTGCAGGGTGCTGTACCCATATACTCACCGTCCAGATATACGGCAGCCCCGCTTGGGCTCTTAACATATATCTTATGATCCTTATCCAATGTATCGCCCTCATCCAAGGTATATTCGGTATTCTCTGAGGAGTATTGCGTATCATCAGAGTTATCCCCTGTGGTACTATCTTTATCCGTATCATCTGTATCATCAGCATCGTCCGTGTCGGTACTATCGGTATCGGCTCCCGTGCTTGAAGAAGTATTCGTTTCCGTAACAACTGCTTCTTTTGCACTTGTAGCTTCCGGTAAATCAATTTTAATCGTCTTACCATCCGAATCAACTTCAATCTTACCTGTATAGGAAGTGTATCCACCGAGTGAAGCAATGATGGAATGTTCTCCATAGCTCAATTCTATCGGATCAGAGTAAGTCGTTAGCTCCTTGTCAATATACAAATCCGCACCATAAGGTGTTATCTCAAAGATAACATCGCCCATTTTCAATCCCTCCGGTCCCAGATCACTTAACGATGCATAGGTTACCTGATTGCGGTTTACGGTGATACTTTTTGTTGCACTATATAAACCGTTCTCTACTATAAGGTTGAAGGTTCCTTCCCTTACCGTAACTTCCAGATTATCTGTTATTTGCTGCATTGACTCATATCCTATGGTTATGCTGTCACCAAGATAATCCTCATAATCCTTCAGCTTCACAGTACCATGGCCTTTGGTTACAGTAATTGACCAAATAGTCTCTTCATATCCCCATACAGTTAGTTGATCCTGCTCTGCCAGATTATCTACTGTAATGAAATCATCTCCGTCAAGGATAAAAAGATCATCGGTGTATTTATATTTTGTTGAAGCTATTTTCATAATTTTATCGGTAAGATTAATACTCATATTATTAACGCCGGGATACTCCCAAGCTTTGGTTGATATATTCATACTTATAAGTTTATTCTTATTCGTCTGACAAGAGACGTCCACCATACTTCCGATGGAAATCTGGCTGATAGATATTATCTTACCGTATTTATCCGTAATATTCGTTCCTCCGGTAAACTCAAGAACAATGGCTTCCTTAAGGTTCACGTCAAACAATGTAATCTGCTTATTCTCGGTATCAATCTCCTCCACCACCGCAAGTATCATACCATCAGGGGATAATGCCTTTGCATCACCTGCTTCACTCTCCTGTTGGTTTACACTACCAAGGTAACTTTGATTATTCATATTCTTAGCAGCTGCCAGCATTGTTGCGACTATAATTACAGATACACATCCAAGTCCGATCAGTAGACTAATAATTGGTCTTGAATTCACCTTATATCTATCTTTAAGTTCCTTATCCTTTAATTCCATCCGATGTACCCTCTATTGTTAATTAAGTTTTATCTGCTTATTTTTCTAATATTTATTATAGCTTACCTCTGTTGTTTATTCAATCATGGAATCTATAGGATGCTTTCCAGTTTTTGAAGGAACATCTCCTTCTTCGTATTCTGCTCTCCGATGATACTTAGCTTTTGAGTATTACGACCGGACACCCATGATTTTTTACCATTATAATAGAAGTTCGTAATCTTCCAAAACTTCTCGGGGTATAGTAAAAGTAGGTATAATATATTTAGTTCCTGTTTCGAAATATTCTTTACCCTATCATAAGCTTCAATGATTTTACTTCCGTAAAGTATATCCCAGTCATTTTTCTCCATCACCTTACGGATAAACTGGTAAAGGTCCGATATCTGAAGTCCAATATAACTCTTTTCAAAATTTGTTGTAGCAATTAAGCTTCCTCCTGACCCCAGATCCGCTACGCATAGCGGCTGTTTATTAATCCAGCCTGGTGGCACAAAGGTCTTTGTGATAGCATCTGTCTTATTTTTCAGCATGATAATATTATGGTAGGTGTAGTTACCATGGCAGACATTATGCTGTCTTATAGCTTCTTCCAGTAACGATGCATAAGAAGAGCCTGCCAATCGTTCTGCTGCCTGTATCCCCTGTTCATAAAAGGTATCATAATAATTTAGATAAAGCAGCTCAAATTCATTTTTCTGCTTCTTTTCCCTGATATAACCTTTCACCCTTTTTAATTCTCTATTACGTTTATCAAATGTTTCCATAAGATCAGGAGAAATGTTATGATCCAGCTGTTCCTTTGTAAAATCTACGTCCCTTAATATACTGTGAAGTCTCGCTAAATTAGCTGCTGCCATTTCAATTTGGGAAAGCTCTTTCAGATTGCACTCCTCTCCCCAAAACCAATTTTTCATAATATATTGGCATCCTGCACCATCTTCAGAAAGAATATCCTCATCCAATGTTTTTACGAATAAATCCGTATTAGGATAGCCACAAAGTATCAGGTGTTCCTTCACCTTGTTCTCAAACAAAGCCCTGTTCTTTGAGCCCTCAAAGCATTTAAATAGCTTGAGCCCGCAGTCAGTTTCTACCAAAAAGGCGCCTCTTGCTCTATATATGTTGTATATCTTTAGACGATATTTTTTTAATGCTTCCTGGCTCCTATCCTCCACAGCTAACCCTCCCAACTATTGATAAACCCGTCTTTTTAATATTATGATATGACATTCAAATTAATGAATATAAAAAAGCCTCAAAAGAAATATCTTTTCATTTCTTTTGAGGCTTTTTATTTTATTGAAGATAAAAGCTGATTCATAAGTCATAATAAATTAATATAAATTAATGAGATAACTCACGCGACATCGCAAGAAGCGTCTCCTTATGGTTTAATTTAGGATTTTCAATTACTGCCTCCAACAGTTGATTTAATATCTCTCCAAGCTCTCTGCCGGGCTTTAATCCTTGTGCTATCAAGTCCTTACCATTAATGTTAAGCTCCTTTAGATTAACACATTCTTCCTTGGCAATAACCTCCTCATAAAGCCTTCTGGCCTCTGCGAGCTGGTCCTGTTTTTCTTTTGTATGCTCCGGATTTTTCGCTGAGGTATCGGCCCTGTTTACTTCAAACAAGAGCTGCATATATTCTTTTCCGATTTTCGAGGCAGCCTTTCGCATCCCAGCGGGTGTCAGTACAAAGCGGTAATCATGCCATCGGATCAGATGAACCACTGCATCCAGTGTATCATTATCGAATTTTAACCTTTTCAGAATATTCTTTGCTGTAATTGCACCCTTTTCCTGATGTTCGTAAAAATGATTCTGCCCATCCTTACCGATCGTGATTGTACTCGGTTTCTCAATATCGTGCAGCAGCATGGTCCATTTTAGAATAACACGTTCCCTTGGATCAAAGCCTTTATCCTTTATTTTACCTGCAATCTCCGAAACTGCTTGAATTGTATGCTCTCCTACGGTATAAATATGATGGATATTCTTTTGCTGCGTCGTCATCATGATATCAAATTCGGGCAATATAACACCCGTAATACCCACCTCATAAAGCATTCGCAAGCGGTCCGGATGCTCCGACAATAAGAGCTTCGTTAACTCTACCCGGATACGCTCCGCACTGATATTATTTAGATGATCCACTTTGGCCCTGATTGCCTTCATCGTTTCTTCTTCAATAGAAAAACCCAGCTGTGCCGAAAAACGAACTGCTCTTAGCATCCTTAAAGCATCCTCATCAAAACGTTCTTCTGCGCTTCCTACACAGCGGATAATGCTTTTTTTTATATCCTCCATACCACCGAACAGATCAATAAAGCCTTCTTTTTCGTTATATGCCATCGCATTGATAGTAAAATCCCTGCGTTTCAAATCCTCAGAAAGACTGGAGGTAAACGAAACCTCCTTCGGGTGGCGGTTATCCTCGTACTCTCCATCAAGACGGTAAGTCGTAACCTCATAGTGATCCTTATCAAGTAAAACCGTAACTGTACCATGCGCAATTCCGGTATCTACCGTTCTGCGAAATACTTTCTTAACCTCCTGCGGAGTGGCAGAGGTGGTAATATCCCAATCCTCCGGTTCTCTTTCAAGTACCATATCCCGAACACATCCGCCTACGGCATAAGCCTCATACCCATGCTGCATCAGTTCATTTATAATATCATTTACTTTTTCGGGTATACGAAAATTCATGGGGTGCCTCCTGGGGACTTTATAGATTGAATAAAAATTATATATCCATAAAACTATTATTGGTTTATTTAAGCTACACCGATTATAACAAAGGCTTGAGCTTATTTCAAGGCCAACAAAGAAAGAGTATTTTCATACCTTCTTTCAATTTGTAATAATTTTATTAATAGTATTATCAAAGGATTAAAAATATAAGAAAGAATTGATAAGTATTTATCAACAAAAAATATGTTATACCTTATACAGGAATAGAGCATCCCATATCAATATGAGTTGCTCTATTGTTATTAATTTAATATAAGATTTTACCTATTGCAAAAATAATAATAGGCAAGCTAACTAACATAAACAGCATACATTGGATTACCGTTTGAGTTGCAAATTTCGGCTCACAGTCATATTGTTCGGCTAATATTACATTAAGCGATCCTGCTGGCAAAGCTGTAAGCACTGTGCAGGTAGCAGCCAATTTCATATCTACATTTAATAATTTTAATACAATTAGCATAACAATAGGAAATATAATTAGTCGAACTCCAGATACAAAATATGAATATTTATCATTAAATAAACTCTTCCATTTTATATTTGAAAGCTGACAACCTATAATAATCATTGATAATGGGACTACCATGCCCCCTATTTCATCAAAAGCTGATGCTATTGCATTGGGATAACGAATAGGGGAGACATAGAGTATAATAGCAATCAAGGATATAACCGTACTAATATCTTTATATAAAGATTTCCATTGAAATTTTTCTTGATTATTAAGAAGCATTATACCATAGGTAAATAAAAAAACTTGATAAAACAAATTATATATTACCGCATATAATGTCCCCTCTGCTCCATAAAGCTCACTTACAATAGGAAATCCTATAAATGCAGTATTTGCGAAAACTGACATGGTAATTAATATACTTCTTTTCTTTTTATTTAAAATCATATATTTTGATAAAGTTACCATAACGGCTAATGCAATTATGTAGTAGAATGATGAAATTATAGCTGCTTGTATTAATTTACCAGATAATGCTTTAGAAAACTCACTATTTGCTGAGGATAATATGCTGATAGGCAATATTGCATTCAGTAATAGGTTCGATAATTTCTTTTGGAATTCATTATCAACAATACTTGTCCTTTTCAGCAGAAACCCCAGAAGTACCATGATTAATATTTTAGAAAATAAATTAAATACAGTTGTAATCGGCATAGTAGGATCCTTCTAAAAACCAAATTTTAAATTAATTGCATTTTTCATCTCATGAAAATTAGGGTATTTCTCAAGATTATTACATAATATATTCATCATTCTAGGCATGTATGAAGCTTGTCTGTCTCCCGCAATATGTGGAGTAATCAATACATTCTCCATTGACCATAGAGGACTGTCCGCTTCCAGTGGTTCTGTCTCAAACACATCTAGGATTGCACCTGCTATTCCCTGATGATTCAAACAGTCAATTAATTCTGTCGTCTTTATAATAGGTCCTCTACCAACATTAAGAAGTATTGCTGTTGATTTCATTGCTTCTAATTCCTTTTTTGAAATAATATATTTTGTTTCGTTTGTCAGAGGCATACATATTACTACATAATCACATATCTTTAACATCTCAATACGTTCATCCGGAGTAAAAATAAGATCAATATTATCAATTGGATCCTTAACGATGTTAAGGCCATAAGTGGTCATATCAAAGGCTTTAGCACGTTTGGCTATTTCCTTTCCAACCATACCAAGGCCAAAAATTCCAATCGTTTTACCTGCTAATTCATCTAAATGAGTAAACTTATCCCACTCCTTTCTCTTATTTGCTTCATAAAATACAAACGTATTCCTTATATGATTTAGCATCATGCACATAACATACTCGGCAATTGTAACAGAATTAATCCCTTTTGAATTAGTTAAAAAGATGTTATTTTTCGCAAGAGTATCAAAGGGTAACGAATCCATTCCGGATTGTCCTATATGAACCCATTTTAGATTTGTCATCTTTTTCACATTTTCTTCTTTCATATCATATCCGTAGGTAAAAAGTATTTCTACTTTTGCAAGCTCTTCTTCTGTTAAATCGGATAATTTTATATGTTTGATATCAAGTTCAGGAAATTTTTCTTCTATCATCTGACGATATTCATCATCTAATTTTAAGGTTGATATAATCATTTTTGTCTTCCTCTCAGTTAATCGTTTTACTAACCTTTTACTCCACCAGCACTAATTCCTGCAATAAAATATTTTTGAGCAAACACAAAAAACATAATGATTGGTACAGCAGAGATTACTAACCCTGCTAATAATACTCCCCATTCTGCATGCATTTCTCCTTGAAATGCAAGTAATCCACTTGGTATCGTTTTAAGAGCTGAATCCTTTACAAAAATTAATGCAAAAGAAAATTCGTTCCATGAATAAAATCCTGTTAATACTGCACTAGTTACAAAAATTGGTTTGCTCATTGGTATAAAGATATAGATTAGAGTTATCAAATTGTTACATCCATCTATTTTAGCCGCATCTAAATAAGCTTTATCAATACTTTTAAAAAATGATTGTATCAGTAAAAAAGATAACGACATCTGATAGGCTGAATATATCAGTATTAATGCTATACGTCTGTTATAAAGTCCTAGTACCTGTACTTCTTGATATAATGGTATCATGCTAACAATTGGTGAAAACATCATTCCACATAAAGCTAATATAAAAAAGCATTTTTTACCTTTAAAATCAAAAATTGTAATACTATAAGCGTACAAAGAACATATTATCAAGGTTAATATAATCGTACATACCGTAACAAATACACTATTAATAAAATACTTTGAAATACCTGTATTCCATGCTTCCACATAATTAGTAAACAACCATTGCCCTGGAAGCCCCCATATATTTGAAAATATTTCGTTTGAGGATTTAAAGGAACTAACAACCATCCATATTAGTGGACCAGCAATAATCATAAAGAACAGAACAATGATCAACTTAGCAACCATACTGCCCAAATTATCTGTAATTTCTTTCATCCCGTTATAATTGAGATAACGGATCGATTTATTATATCTGCTTTTCAAGAGTACCACACCTTCCCATAACGTATATTTATTTAATTATCAGATTCTTTTGTTATGAATTGTAATGCTGAAAATACAAAAGATAATAGTAAAATAACATTTGCTATGGCAGATGCATATCCAATATTTCCATGTACAAATGCGTTTTTATACATTATTGTGCTTAAAACTTCACTAGATCCATATGGTCCACCATTTGTCATAATAAATATTTCATTAAAAACAAGTAAGCCTCCGGAAATAGTAATAATAGTCGAAATTTTAATCATATCCTTGATTAAAGGAATTGTTATGTGGAGAAAGGTCTTAAGTCGTGTAGCGCCATCAATTTTTGCAGCTTCATTAATTTCAGTAGGTATTTTTTGAATCGCTACTATAAAAAGCATCATCGTATAACCAGTGCTTTTCCACTGTGAAACAGCGATTATTGAAAAAATTGCTGTTTTTTCATCTCCGAGCCAGCCTTTGGTAAAGTCACCGAGATGCATGACCTCTAGAATGCTATTTAAAAGTCCATCTGTTTTATAAATAAACGTAAATAATAATCCGATGATTGTCAAGGATATTAAGGATGGAAGAAAGAATGTTGTGCGAAAAAGAGTTGATAACTTTTTATATTTCATATTTTCCAAAATAGATGCAAATATTACGGAAATGCCAACTTGAAAAATGAATGAAATGATAATATATAATATATTGTTTTTAAATGCCACCCCAAATTCATCTGATCTAAATAAAGATAAGTAATTAGTAAACTTCACAAATTTTTTAGTACCAGAAAATAAATCCCATTTTAAAAAGCTATATTCTATGTTTCTAAATATTGGATAATAAACAAAGATTAGCAATATTAGTAATCCGGGAATAATGTAAAGATATGGTGCTATCTTTTTCTTTAACATTCCCACACCTCCTCATAACTTCTTTATGCCTATTTTATTATATAAATGCAATTGATAAATAAGGGTATTTCAAATTAATAATTTTAATTTTATATACTTCGAAATACCCTTGTTTTTTCTATTCTTTATTTAGAATTTTTAACAGTTTGCACCATTTTCTGAACATCAGCCATTACTTCTTGCGGCGTCTTACTACCACCTACCATTGCTTGAATGCCAGATAAGTATATAGAAACAACTTCACTATCTGTTGAATTATCTAGCCATACGTTGATACTGCTTGCCTGTTTGATTGTGTCTGCTATTTTAATAAGATTTTCATTTGCAGTAGTTTCATTAATGGCTCCGTCAACAGTACTGATCATCATCGTATCCTTTACCATTTGTCCTGCTACTTCTGGAGTTGTTAAATACTTTAAAAAGGCAACACATTCTTCAGGATATTTTGTTTCAGCAGAAACCATAAATCCCTGAGGTGCACCTGTTAATGCATTTTGATCCCCTTTTGCTCCTTCAATATCAGGGAAATCAAACCATGACCATTCAAATTCCGCTGGTTCTATATATTGTACTTGATTAAATTGCTCATAGTAGATAGCTGCTTTTCCTGTAATAAAATCATTGATCCCCGTATCATAAGACACTGAATTGAATTCCGGTGTAAAATACGGAACTAACTGATTTAGATATTCTAAGGCTTCAACATAAGCAGCATCAGAAAAATCACCATCCAGGTTATAATCTTTTTGAAGGACATCTGCAGGTACAACTCTTTGATTTAATGTTGTTATGTAGTGGCCAGTCGCCCAGTCATCAATATTACCTAAGGATATCGGGATATAATCCGTCTTACTTAAGGTATCCAGGACTGTCATAAATTCATCCCAGTTCTCAGGAACCTCAAGCCCTAACTCATTAAAAATATCCTTATTATAATAGAAGGTCTTACCGTCCATTATAATTGGTATTCCATATATATTATTATTAAAAGTATACGGTCCAAATTGCGATGTCATGATTTTATCTGACCATTCTTTATCATCATTGATGTAACTAGTTAAATCAAGTGCACGTCCACCGTCTACAAAGTTTTTAGCATATACTGCACTCCATGCAAAGTAAATGTCAGGAGCATCATTGCTTGCAAGTCTAACGTTGATTTCCTGCTTATAATTTTCATTATCTGCACTTGTTACAACCACTTTTACATTTGGATTCTTTGAAGTATAATCAGCTGCTACCTTATCAAAGAAATCTTTACTTGCTCCATCAGCAAATCGAGTAAACATTTCAATTTCTATTGGCTCACTTGCAACATCCTTTGTATCTGTATTACTTTCAGATGTATCAGAGGTTTGAGACGTATCTGTTTTTTTCCCACAAGCACCTAATAATCCCATTACTAACATTATCGTAACAATAACACTAAAACCCTTTAAAATTTTTTTCATTGTAAACCCTCCTACATTCATATAGTCTTAACTTAAATTGGATTTAAGATCAAGAAAACCTGTTGGTATAAATTTACACAATAATAACCTTTAGTACTCTACAATATGCATATATCTCCTGATATCTAAGGAATGATTTCTTACTTTTGCTATTGTTTTTGAGTATAGTCTGCAGACATTATTAATCACCAGAGGCGCCATAACACCTACAAAATCCTCGTCAATATCTTTAAAATCAACCTCGTTCATATCAATAACGAATATTTTCTCAACATATTTGCTGCAGAATTTTAATGCTCTTTCCTCTAAAAACCTTGTATTGTCTTTCCCCATTAGCAATACTACAGAACTATCCTTTTCAAGAATTTCAAATGGACCGTGGAAAAACTCTCCAGCATGAATTGCAATCGCATTAATCCATTGCATTTCCATCATATAGCAGTTACTAAAAACGTAAGCCTGTGAGAAATCACTTCCGCTTGCTAATGTGTATAAAACTTTAGAGTTTTTACAGCTTTCTGCAAAATCCAATGCTTTATCTACAAAGTCTTCTTTTGCTTTATTAATAATTGGTGTAATTTTTGTTAAGTTAGTTACCATCTTATTAAATAATGGACAGTTTTCTTGTGCTTCAATAATGCCTGCAGTTAATAGATACATCGCACCATAACTTGTGTCAATCGCATCTGCTGTTTCATAATACCCATATTTCACAGCAAATTCTCCTTCATTACCCAGCTCAGAATAATCTACCATGGATAATGTAATTACTGTAGCACCTTTTTCCTTTGCAAACTTTGCTGCTGCTACAGTTTCTGGAGTTTTACCTTCTTGTGAGCATAAAATAACGGCGGAATCTTTACCAAGTGCGGCAGGATTAAGATAGATAAATTCATTTGAATTAAAAGCATCTGCAGTAAGTTTCTTTGCATACAAATCCACCAAGTATTTGCTTGGTGTCATTAAAGCCAAAGAACCCCCGCAAGCAACAAAGTAAATATGTTTAAAGTCACGCTCCTCAATTGATTTTAGTACTTGCTTAACATTATTCAATACCATGTAATACACTCCTCGCTTTTGTTAGATTACTAAGTAAAATAGCTACATTTCTTTACCGGTATAAGAAATCTATTTATTCTACTAATTAACCAGATGGTTCTATTGGTTCTACTGGTAGTACCAACTGATATATTCTAATATATCACTTTTGCACAAAAAGTCAATCCATTTTCTTATTTTTTTAAAAATATTTTCTTATTGCAACCCTAATTTGCGTAATCTTGAAGTATAATCTAGCTCTTATATTTTTCCATAGAAAAAGCAGCCCAAAATTAATACTGACTTTTTACGTTGTATTATTTCTGACTACTTAATTTATTTGACCTATTTGATGCATCAAATTAACATTATACTTCCTAATCTTTAAACGAGGTTTTATTTTTTATTTCCCCACTAATAATATCGGATATATTAAAGTGCTTATAACCAATCTTTACAGCTTCATCTTTGTTTCTATCTTTAATTGCCTTAATTAATGCCAAGTGTTCTCTTTGAGCTGAATCAACGCGAATTGGATAGAGTTGTGTAATCATAAATAATTTTTTATCTGTTAATTGATAAAAGCTATTGATAAATATGGGGTATATTGTATTCTTAGAGCAATTGGCTAACTGAATATGAAACTGCATATCTAATTTATTAAATTTTGATATATTGTTCCTGCTGTTTTCCATCTCCTGATAGATATTCTCCAATACCTTAATATCCTCTTGTGTAGCACGATCTACTGCTTTTTGGAAAACAGCTAATTCTAATGTTTGACGAACTTCAACGAAATCTAATAAGCTTGAATCATTTCTTAATAAATAATCTTCTAATCTATTTGTGAATTTTTGTTTGTCATCTGCAGCTACATAGATACCTTTTCCGGGCATGATTTTTAACAATCCTTTTTCACTTAAAAGCTTTAACGCCTCTCTTAATACATTTCTGCTTACTCCATAGGTAACAGCAAGTTCTCTTTCTGATGGCAGTTTTGTTCCTACTTCCTTATCTTTAATTTTAGTTTCAATTTCCCTTGCTACATTTTTATATAAAAAATCTTCCATTGATTTCTCCATTCCACGGTATTATTGCTGCACATTTTAAAAGGCTCCAAAATAGCCAATTGTTTTTTCTAATAAAATCTGTCCGTTTTCATCATTCCCAACTTCCCCAATATAAGAAGAGTCACCACCTAATTGCTTAATATAATTAGAAAAGTAACTGAGTTTCCTCCAGAATACCCCTTATGGTCCTTAACATAGTAATTCGCACAATTATCACCAATTGTATCAAACCTGATAGAATCAGACTCCTAATATTCTGTGGTAGTACCGGATATACCATAGTATACTCCCCGCTAGGTTCTTCGTCAATAATATTTAATCTATATTATAAAAAACTTGGCTGCTCTTTTAATAAATTCCAATAGCAATGTAGGTTATTATTTTATTGCAATATAACAGGGGGCTTGCACCCCCCTGTTTATAGACTAACATTTGTTCAGTTATTTCTTAGTACGCCTTACCCCAATAAGTCATCGCCTTAGCAGGCTTTCCGCAACATACACAGGTATCTGCGATGTGTTCCTGTTCAAATGGCATACATCTTGAAGTAGCACCTGTTTTTTCCTTAATCTCATTCTCGCAGGCCTCATCCTGACACCACATGGCCTTAACAAATCCCGGCTTTTCTGCTATAAGCTTCTCAAATTCCTCCATATTGGCAGCGGTGTACGTATGGGAAGCACGGTGATTTCTAGCTCTCTCTAACATTTCGTTCTGCATAGTTTCGAGAATTTCGCCAGCCTTTGCAACGATATCAT
>JAQUYQ010000042.1 GCA_028691795.1 Herbinix sp. | reverse complement strand
AAAATCTTAAAGCAAACCCCACGGAGAAATCCGTGGGGTGCTAAAAGCAAAAGTGCTGGATTTTATTTGCCAAAAAGTGCTGGAAATTAAATGCCATTTTTTGCTGGAAAGTACTTGCCGTTTACATAAGTGGAGAGAAGAATTTGATAAGCCATGTCATGAATATAAGAGAACCTTTAATATTAGCGAATATTCGGATAAGGTAGAAGATTTGAAGGATTACATGCTAACGGCTTATCAACCTTTACAAACTCTAGATTTTACTGATTCAGAGATTAAAATGGTTTGTAAGTCTACTATTGATAAAATAAAAGATATCAGTTCTGATGTTGACGAATTTATTAAATTTAGGGGATTAACTGATGATGAAGATAACATTGTTGATCAGTCAATAATTCCTCCATATTATAAAGCATTAAAGGCTAATAAATCTCTATTTGGTGATGAATATATCCAGAAGAAGATTAAGGAAGATATTAAGTCTATTAAGAATAAGGCATTTACAGCTAAGCTCTATGTAAGAGGAAATTACCAAGTGCTAACACCGGACATTTATGGATTGGCACAATGGGCCATTGGTCAACCTGTTACTGGATTACTTGGTAGAAATCAGATATATTCAAACTACTGGAATAATCAAACGTATGGTAAAGAGAGTAAGAAAATTGATAAAGTGTCAATTATAAGAAATCCACATATCGCTCATGAGTGGAGAATTGGTAATATTTCAAATTCAAGTGATATGAAAAAATGGTATCAATACCAAACTACAGGTATTATTACTAGTATGTTTGATACAATACTACTTGCTCTTAATTCGGCAGACACTGATGGAGATCATATTGGAACTATTTTTGATAGCAGTATAATGGCTGCAATTAAGCGTATGAAAAAGGAAGGTAAAGCAAATACAATTGATTTTGTTGTTGATCCATCATCTGAGCTAGAGAGTAAAACAGAATCTAAGAATTCAGCTATTAAAACTAATGATATAAAGGCATTAATGGAAGTTGATCGCCTTGGTATGTCTAATGATATTGGAAAAGTAGTAGATAGAGTGAGTATATTGTGGTCTCAGGAGCAGACAAATGAAATACAAAATTATATTAAGATTATGTCCATTATTGCTTCTCTTACAATTGATTATGCTAAAACAGGTGAAAAGGCTGATATTCCTAAAGAAATAAATCAGGCATTGCAAGGAAAACATAAACCTTACTTTATGAAATACCTACCAAGCCAAAAGGATAATAAAGCTAAAGAAGAATGTGCAATTGCCGAAGCGTATAAATATAATAAATCGGATGAAGTTATTAAGAAACAGGAGCGTTTTTCACGAACAAATAGTAATGTTAATAGAATATGTTGGTATCTTGAAGAACAATTAAAAGATGTTGATGTAACAAATGCAACAGAAGAGTTTCATTTTATTGATCTCATAAAAGATAAAGTGGATATATATGGTGATTTATTTAAGAGAGTAAAAAGTAAACTTGAAGAACTACAAGAAACATTCGCTGAATATAGTCAAGAATTTAATATTGAGTCCAGTAAGAATAAAGATGAAGTAAAAGATTCCGTGGCTCATTACAGATATTTCTATCAACATTGTAGATATGAATTACTTTCCTTGTGCTTATTGGAGAACAAGAAAATTGATAAGGTATTGGATATCTTGATTAATCTCTATTATGCTGATTCGGTGTTTATTGATTTGGACAAGTCTATTTTATGGAATTCATTTGGTAATGAACTCACTATTAGATGCACAGGCGAAGAAATATCAAAGGATGTTGAAGTAGAGGATATTTTATCAAGAAAAGAAAAGGCTGAACAGAGAGTAAATAAAACAAAGAAGAAAATATCTTCTAATAATGAAGTACTCTTAAAGGAATTTGGAGATAAGAATAAATCTTTCATTATTACGGATGATGACCTAAAGATGATAAGAAAATTGATTCCTAAAGCTCAAACGGAAGTTAGAAAGTTGTTTTTAGTATTCTTGATATTAAGTAGAAAATTAGAAGAAAAGGAAACAAGAATTGTTCCATTACGTGATGAAAATAGAAAGCTGATAAAAGATGAAAACAAAGAGAAGGTTATGCATGAAGAAGTGCATTATAAATTAAAACCAATTCAGATTGATGTAAAATCAAAGAAAATGATTAATTATTCAAAATTGGCAAAACTAGCTTGTATTGATAGACGTAAAATTGTGAGTCTTATAAATGAATTAATGAAGGTAGATTTACTTAAGATGTATGATAGTAATTTGCATAATCCTAGGTGGTTGGTGCAGTTTGGGCATCATGAAGGAAGTTGTTTATATCAGGGCACAGAGATTATAAAAGCAGTAGAATTAACAAAGAAATTTCGTGAATAAAAAACCGAAAAAATGTATAAAAAATGCATGAAAAGAAAGTCTGTTTTCCCTTATTAATAAAGGGTTTACGGACTTTTTTGTATTAAAAATGTACAATGTTATATAGGATAGGAAATAAATCAATTTTAATTTATATATGACAATTATAGTATATCATGTTACGACCAAATATTCTATAGTGAAAATGCACAAAATATATAAAAAATAATTATACATATATCACAATATAAGAGAGAGGAAGATTAAAATGAAGGATCAGGAAGAAGTAAGAAATCGTTATATGCGTTTTTTAAATGAAACAGGTACTAATCAGAAATTCTTGTGCAATAAATTGGGAATTAATGAAAGTACTATGTCTCGTTGGCGCAATAACAAATTATACCTACCAAGGTATGATTTAGTATCTATCGAAGATTATATTTCTACAAAGGGTTTTTAGTGTGGTGTGTACAATCGGTATATTCGGAGAAATCCGTTTACAATACGTGGGTCTAGGGCAATAAGTTCTTATTGTCTTAGACTCGCTTTTCAATTTAATAAACAAGGAGTGTGAGAAAAACAATGCAATCGCAATTATATGGTTTGGAAGATCGAGATACCAAGCATAGGGGTAAGTTACTTCCAGTTAAAGATATTTATTTGGCTTATAAAATGATTGATAACAATTTATTGGAGTATCTTGTTTACATAACAAATGATCGTGATTATCCTGACAAGAAAGTCTGGATGTTCGAGCAAACAGTTGATACACAAGATATTTTTAATAATTATTATATGGAAAAAGAAATTAAAAACAATAAAAAATGGAGGAATTTAAAATGAGTAATCAAGAATTAATTATTGAAAGTTTGGCATTTTTACAGAATGAAGAAAAGCAGTTATTGAAGAAGAGTAGTAAAAGTTTGGGATGGATTATTGATGAAGGCTTCACAGAAGAGACAAGATCATTTGTATCCTTGATGTCACGTTTATACGAGATTTATGATGATCTTGAAAAAGAAATGATTGTGGAGAATGCTAAGAATATGAAAGAAATTGTATTAGTTAAGAATACCAAAGAAAACTTAATTCTGAGTCAGGATGATGCTAAAAAGTTTTCTGACTATATGAAGGATATGCCACCAATACATACAATGTTCAATATTCCTAAAATGGATCTGAGTAATCATGTAATGAGAAGGAGAGATGATTAATGAGTAAAGCATTTAAAGCAAAAACGGTACTAAATAAAAAATATGCAATGACATTGATTGAAAAGAATTTTAAATTGTTAGATGTTCAAAATAGCATTAAAATGCCTGGTGAGATTGCTTTCATTTTCGAAAATAGTGAGGAAATAGAAAGAGAATTCAGCATTCTAGTAAATGAGAATAAGCACATGAGTGGTATGCATGGATTAGATTTATCAGATATCAAGGTATTGTTAAAATCATTACAGGGGTATGAGTTAGATGACAACGAAAGATTCAGGGTCATGAATAAAATACAATATATTGATGATTTGATTTGTGGTTATACTGCTCCGGCAAACTATGATGAAGTGGTAACGGAAGAAGCTGAATTAAACCTTGATGGATTGAAACATCTGAATTGTGGTAAATAAGAAAGTGATGGATGATAAATAATGGGTAATGACTATATTAAAAAGACAAAAGATATCTATTTTTATAATAATGAATTTCATAATGATTTAGATATTTATTATGATAAATCAATTTATGATGAATCTATTCGTCAGAGCGATATATTTAAACGTTGGTACGATATGCATTATCGTTGCTATAGTGTGAAATTGCATGAAAGATATCCGTCATATATCGGTTGTTCAGCATTTGACGAATGGAAGGATTTCGGTAACTACTATGAATGGCATAAAGAAAATCATTATGAAATTGAAGGACAAAAAATGGATCTGGACAAGGATATTTTAGTTAAAGGAAATAAGATTTATTCACCAGAGACTTGTATATTTGTTCCTCATGAAATTAATACAATGTTTATTAATGGCAAGAAAAATCGCGGAGAATATCCAGTAGGCGTTTCGTGGGATAATTCCAAAAATAGATTCAGAGCGCAAGTTAAAAGTAAAAAACTTGGAACCTTCAAAACTGCTGAACAAGCATTTGCAGCTTATAAGGCAGAGAAAGAAAAGCAGATTAAGGAGTTAGCTAAGAAGTATAAAGGACTAATTCCTGATAGGTTATATGATGCTATGGTTCATTGGAAAATTGAAATCACAGATTAAAGGAATGATAAAAATGCAAACAGTTGAAAGTTATATGGGTATTATCAATAAGTCGGTTATCAAAGAGTTCGGAACTTTATTTCATGGTAGAAAGTGTAATCAAGAGTTGAAGCTACATATTGATGATCCAAGTATTCCAGAAGATCATTTAAAGAATTTGATAGATTTAGCTGCAAGAGCGATATATAACCGAGAGCCAATTCCTGATGGAGTTGCGTTAGTTGAGTGTAAAATAAAATAAGAAGAGGAGATTTGAAATTATGAACAACAAAGGTACAGTAAAATGGTTTGATGCAAAAAAGGGTTTTGGATTTATTATTAGCGAAGAGGGTAACGATGTATTCGTGCATCACAGTGGGATTTTAGCAGACGGTTATAGAAAATTAAATATTGGTGAAAGGGTTTCATTTGATGTAAGTCATGGAGTAAATGGATTATGTGCTATTAATGTCGTTAAGGCTTAATTAAAATTTACATATTATCATGGAGGGTATCGGTTAATTCCGGTATCCTTCTTATCTAGCTGAAAAGCATTTTGGTGAAAGCCTTTGTCGAGGGAGATTAGAAATAGTCTCCCATTTATAATACTTTAATTGAAGTATTCCATTTTGTCACTTATTGGTATATAATATACAGAGCAAGTTTATTTATTTTAAGCAACATTTGTTTATTTAAATGAAACAAAAGTTTGCAGAAAATGAACTTTTCTGTTGACATTATCTGCATAAAGGAATAATATGTAGTTAAGAAATCCGAAGTGATTTCTATTCTCGCAACTTAGCAGCGATTAATAAAAGGTTAAGGTTTAAATGATTTCCGCAACTTATCAGCGGCTAATAAAAGGATAAGGTTTAAACAAAGCCCCACTGTATTGTGGGGTTTTTGTATATACACTAAGGGGATAAATGGACAAAGGTAACTTGTATTTTATATCAGATGAATTTTTTGATAAATTTAAAGATCAGAAATTAATGACGAATAAAGAAGATGGGCATAATAGACCATGTTATTATGCTTTTAAAGATGACAAATATGAAAATATTTTTTGGATGATACCAATTTCTTCACAAGTTGAAAAATTTGAGGATGAATATAACAAATCAATTAAAAAATATGGATTATGTGATAAAATAAGTTTTGGATATTTAAAAGGTGAAAAAAACGTATTTTTATTACAAAATATGTGTCCTGTCATAAGTAAATACATATTGAATGAATATTGTTATATAAATACAACAAGACCTGTAACCATACCAAATGATTTAAAAAGAGAAATCAATGCAAAAGCTAGAAAATTAATAAGAAAAGCTGAAAACGGAACATGTATTCCGTTTACTGACATTATATCTATGAGAACCAATTTGTTAGAAGAATTAGATGTGTTACAAGAAGTTGCGGTAACAGAAGAAAATAAATAATTATCTGCTTAAGCATTTACCGTAAAAAGTAGGTGCTTTTTTGTTGTGTAAAAATAAATAAAGAGGTGAAATGTGAACGAAAATAATTTGAATAAAATGATAGAAAAGTGGAAGAAAAATTACAAGGATAAAGCGGATCAGCTTCAGAATAGAAGTGACCGGAAATTGAGGATTAGGGTTAAGAAGATATTGGTTGTCAAGAAAACAAACGATGATAAATGTGATTGATTGTAATATTATGGGTTGTGCTATTTGACGAAAAGTGATAGTATATGGAATATGAGAGTGAGGGATGACTATGGCTGTAATAGCGCACAAAGAAGAAAAAGTTGCAAAGGTATTTGAAATATATGGTAAAGATATATCTGAGGATGAATTTAAATCTGCATTTATAAAGGAATATCCCAAGGAATGGGAAAAGATTAATAAGACTTATGCAAAAGAAGAACGCAATACAAAGCCCGGTAAAAATCATCCTATGCCAGAACCAGATACATATTTACATAACACTTATAAAGTATATAAATCTAAAGTTTAATAATTGTTTGTTATTAGTATGCACTTCTTCGGAGGTGCTTTTTTAATGCAGAAAATTAGGAGGTACACATGGCACAAGAGTTTGCTAAGCCGTTCTATAACAGTAAAGCATGGCGAGAGTGTAGAGCTTCTTTTATTGCTAAGAGATCGGCATTGGATGGGGGTATGTGTATGACCTGTCATATGGAGTTAGGTAAGATAGTACATCATAAGACATGGCTCACACCTGAGAACATAAGCAATCCAATGATTACATTGAACCATGATAATCTTAAGTATGATTGCCAGACATGTCACAACCAAGAGAAGGAAGGTAAGGAGATTGAACAACCAAGATATTTCTTTGGTGAGAATGGAGAAATTATTTTAATTAAACCGATTGATGAATAAAGATACTGCCCCCATAAAATTATTATTATGTAAACCCATTAAGACCGACGGTGAAGTCTTAGTGAATACACAAGTCGCTCCTATAGGGGGTGTAGTCCATAAAGAAAGAAGGTGAATTTATTGGGAAAAAAGAAAACATATGAAAACATGACAAAAGAAGAAATTATTAAGTCAGAGAAATTAAAACTTGATGGTATCTATGCTAAGCTGGAAAGTGATACGAAGAAATCAGTAAGTTCACTGGTTGATGAAGCTTCTTTTATGGCTGCAAGCTTATACCAGTTAAGGAAAATTATTAATGAAAAAGGTTATACAGAAGAGTATCAAAATGGACAGAATCAAAAAGGGGTAAAAAAGTGTAGTGAGGTTGAAATATATATTAATCTATCAAAAAATTATATGTCAATCATGAAGCAATTAACTGATTTATTACCGAAAGAAGTGTCAGGAAAGCAAGAATTAGATGATGGATTTGATGCCTTTGTAGGTGGTCGAAATGATTAAATATCCATTGGTATATAATCCTGTTTTGGAATACTGGAATCTTATTGAAAGTGGTCAAGAGGTTGTTTCTAAAAAGATTTACTATGCATATCAGAAAATCATAAAAGATTTGAATGATAAAGATAGCGAATATTTCTATTCAAATCAGAGAGCTAATCATGCAATTGAATTTATAGAAAATTATTGTAAACATTCAAAGGGTGAGATGGGCGGTAAGCCTGTATTATTAGAATTATGGCAGAAAGCAATGATAGCTGCAACCTTTGGATTTATTGATATAGAGGGTAACAGAAAGTATCATAGATGTATATTAATTATCGCCAAAAAGAATGGTAAATCACTTCTTGCTTCGGCAATAGGTTTATATCTCATGATTGCAGATAGTGAGCCGGGTGCAGAATGTTATGCTGTGGCAACAAAAAAAGATCAGAGTAAAATTATCTGGTCTGAAGCTAAGAAGATGGTTCGTAAATCTCCGGCATTATTAAAGCGGATTAAGCCATTGGTAGCAGAATTAAATAGTGATACTAATGATAGTATATTTAAGCCGTTAGCAAGTGATTCAGATTCATTGGATGGTTTGAACGTTCATGGAGTATTGATGGATGAGATTCACCAGTGGAAAAATGGACAGTCATTATATTCTATTATGGTCGATGGAACTATTGCAAGAAGACAGCCTTTGATTCTAATAACAAGTACAGCTGGAACAATTCGCCAAGATATATATGATACGATTTATTCTGAGTGTGAAAGAATAATAAATGGATATATCGGTCTTGATACATATATAGATGATAGAACAATCTGCTTTATTTATGAATTGGATGACAGAAAAGAATGGAAAGACCCTAAATGTTGGAAGAAAGCTAATCCAAACATTGGGGTCTCTTTTAAATTCTCATACTTAGAAGAAAAGGTTAACCAAGCAAAACAAAATGATAAGCTGGTCAAGAACTTATTATGCAAACATTTTGATATGCCTGAGACAGGTTCTGAATCATGGCTCACATATGAACAGTTAAATAATAAAGCAACATATGACTTGAAAGTATTGAAGCCTAAATATGGTATAGCCGGAATAGATTTAAGTTCTACTACTGACCTCACATGTGCAACTGTTATATTCCGTGTTCCAAATGATCCAATACTCTATGTGAAGCAAATGTACTGGTTGCCTTCTGACCGACTAGAACAGAAGATAATTCAAGATAAAGTTCCTTATGATATTTGGATTCAACAGGGGTTATTACGGTTAAGTGAGGGAAACAAAATTAATTATAAAGATGTAACTAAATGGTTACTAGAAGTCCAAAATGAAGATGGCATTTACATATATAAAATAGGCTATGACCGTTATAGTGCAACATATTTAGTTGATGAAATAGAACAGTATTTTGGGAAGATAACCGTTCCTATAGCTCAGGGAGCAAAGACTTTTAATATTCCTATGCGTAATTTCTCAGCAGACCTTGAAAAAGGTATGATAAATTATAATAACAATCCCATAAGTCTATGGAATTTAGCGAATGCATCTGTAACAATTGATACAAATCAAAATATGTATTTATGTAAGACAAGTGATTCGACAAAGCGTATTGATGGGGTTGCCAGTTTACTTGACGCTTATATTGTTTATTTGGACGAGTATAACAATTACATAGCAATGACAAATTATTAAGAAAGAAGGTGATTATAAATTGGGTTTATTTGATAAGATATTTCCGAAACAAAATCAAGTACAATCTGCTATTCAAGGATACTTTAAGACTTTGACGGCTTATAGTCCATCGTTTACATCATATGATGGTGGTATTTATGAGATGGAATTAACAAGAGCTGCTATAGATAGATATGCCACATTTTGTAGTAAACTAAAACCTGAGATTCAAGGCAGTGCATATAAGAATTTGGAAAAAATATTGCAGTACAAGCCTAATCCATGGATGAATACAAGCCAGTTTCTATACAGAGTGGCAACTATATTAAAGGTAAATACAACAGCGTTCATTATTCCTTTATATGCGGAAGATATGGAAACAATTATAGGCTTTTATCCATTGTTACCTACTAATACTGAATTAATTCAAGTAGCTGGAGAACCATGGTTAAGATACAGATTTACTAATGGTCAAACTGCTGCAATTGAATATAATCGTGTAGGAGTATTGACAAGATATCAGTATAAAAATGATTTCTTTGGTGATGGAAACAGTGCATTGAATGCAACAATGAATTTATTGGATATTCAAAAGCAAGGAATAGTTGAAGGAATAAAGCAATCTGCTACGATTAGATTTATTGCGAGATTAGCTAATATTATTACACCGGATGATTTAAAGAAAGAAAAAGAACGGTTTTCATTAGAAAATTTAAGCAATGAAAATACTACAGGTGTTTTAATGTTTGATAATAAGTATGCAGAAGTCAAGCAAATTGAGTCAAAAGCTATATTTTTAGATGCAGAACAAATGAAGATTATTCAGAATAATGTATTCAATTATTTTGGTACGAATGAGGATATTCTTCAGAATAAGTATGATGAAAATAAATGGAATGCATATTATGAGGGAGAAATTGAACCATTTGCCATTCAATTGAGTTTGGTATTATCTAATATGTTATTCACTCAAAAGGAAATTGCATTTAATAATGCCGTGATATTTACAGCAAATAGATTACAATATGCTTCAAATACTACAAAGCTGCAAGTATCCAGTCAGATGTTTGATAGAGGTATACTAACCACTAACCAAGTAATGGATATCTGGAATATGGCTCATGTTGAGGATGGAGATAAGCGTTATATTCGTAAGGAATATGCAGAAATTAGTAAACTGAATGATAATACAGACAAGGAAGGAGTAAATATACATGCCATTAATGAAGGACAGGGAGTACAGGAATCTACAGATACTACAACCACAGACACAGCAGAAGAGAATTGATTCTGATTACTATGTTGAAGGATATGCAACAACATTTAATCAGCCATACTTGCTATATGAGATTGATGGGATTAAATATTTTGAAGTGATTGACCGTCATGCTTTGGATGGTGCTGATACGTCAGATATTATATTCCAATTTGATCATGAAGGTAAAGTATATGCAAGAAAATCGAATAATACATTAATCGTAGAGCCGGATAATCACGGCTTATTTATTTGCGCTGATTTAAGCAAATCAGAAGCGAGCAAACAGATGTATGAAGAGATTTCAAATGAGTTAGTCACTCGTATGTCATGGGCTTTTACCGTGGCAGAGGAGGATTATAATCGGGAAACAAGAACCCGAACTATTAAGAAGGTTAAAAAAGTTTATGACGTGTCAGCCGTTAGCATTCCAGCTAATGATGATACTGAAATATCCGCTCGATCCTATGCAAAAGGAGTTTTTGACATAGAGAAACAGGAGTTGTTAGAGCGTAGAAAGAAGCAATTGAAACTAAAACTAAAATTAGAATTGGAGGATTTTTAAATGAGATTAGAAGAAATTAATCAAAGATTATCAGCAATTAAGGCTGAAATTAATACAGAGGGTGCGGATTTGGATGCATTAGATACAGAGGTAACAGCTTTAAAAGAGGAACGAAAAGGAATTATGGATAAGGCAGAAAAGAGAAAAGCCTTACTTGATGGAGTAGCAAATTTAGAGAACCCAACTATTATTAAAACATTTGAAGAAGAGAAGGAGAAAAGAACAATGGAATTTAACAAGGAAAACGTATATGAAACAGCAGAGTATAGAAGCGCATTTTTAAATAATTTAAGAGGTATAGAATTGAATGAAGTTGAGAAACGTGCATTCACTACAGCAACAGGTAGTGCAGGAGCGGTGATCCCTACTACAACTCAAAATAAGATTGTTGAAGTTGTTAAGCAACAGGCTCCTTTATTAAATGAAATTTATTTAATGCAAGTACCGGGTGGAGTTAGTATTCCAGTTGAAGATGTAGTTAATGAAGCAGCTAAACATACAGAGAATGCAACTATTACGGCATCTGATGATACATTGAAGTATGTAGATTTATTTGGTTATGAAGTAACTAAATTACTGTATATTTCCAAGTCAGTATTAAAGATGTCCATTAGTGCATTTGAAACTTGGTTAGTTAACAGCTTAGGTAAGACATTAGCAGCTAAAATTACTAAATCCATCATTTATGGGACAGGAACAGGAGAAGCAAAGGGTGTTGATAAAATTACTTGGGGTGCTACTAATTCTGTTACAGTTGCCTTGGCTGGTTCATTAACGGCACAAAGCGTATTAGATACAATTGCATTACTGCCAGGTGGATTTGATGCAAACGCTAAATTCTTAATGAGTAAGAAAACATTATTAACAGATTTTGTTCCGTTACAGGATAAAGCAAAGAATAATCTTGTATCACAGGAAGGCAGAAATTATTTTATTCAGGGATATCCTGTAATGCTAGATGAACGTATTACTTTACACGAAGCAATCTTAGGCGATTTCTACGCAGGATATTATGGAAATATGCCAGAAGATGCAAATGTTGATGGTGGTTTTGTAAGAGCATCAAACAACTACGAGTATTTAGGTGCTTGTATGTTTGATGGTAAGCCAGCGATTGAAGATGCATTTGTTAAGATTGTTAAGGCAGTAGCATAATAACCATATGACATAAGGGGCGGTGAAATATCCGCTCCTATCTTATGAAATGAGGTGGTTAAATGCTTATAGATGATGTAAAACAGACATTGAGAATTAATACTACTGCATTAGATACAGAAGTGAATGATATTATTGAATCTGCTAAAGTTGATTTGGTTTTATCAGGGATTCTAAAATCTAAAACGGTGGAGGATGATATAGAGGGTTATGATTCGTTGATTAAGAGAGCGATTATATTTTATACAAAAGCTAATTTTGGGCTTGATAATTCCGATTCAGAGAAATATCAAAAGGCATATGATAGCCTAAAAACCCATCTTGCTTTATCACAAGAATATACGGTTGAGGCGGTGGTCTAATGTGGAAAGATGTTGTTGAAATTGGAAATATGACGGAATCAATTGTAAAAGGTGAGCCAGTTCAATCAATGGTATATCGTGAAGTATTTGCTAATAAAAAATCGGTCAGACAATCAGAATTTTATCAAGCTTCAGTTGCCGGATTAAAACCAGAATTAGTATTTGAGATACGTTCATATGAATATGAAAATGATAAAAAACTCAGATATCCTTCCGGTGTTAATGGTAAGGTTTACGATATTATTCGTACATATGACAGAGGCGAAATAACTGAATTGACAGTATCTTCGTTTGTAGGAGGTGCTAAGTAATGGCAAAAAAACCTGTATTTACATTTGAAAGTAATCTGGACAAGATAACTGATAAAATTCAGGAAGTACCGGAAAAGGTACTGAATGTTATTGGTCAGAACATTGTTAAGGAAGTTAAGCTAAATGTTCCAAAACGGACAGGACGATTAAAGAAATCTCTTGGATATTGGGCGAGGAAATATGAGAAGGATTTACAGATTGGATTTAAAATCTTTTATGCTCCATTCGTATTTAATCATGATGATCCGATTAAGCCAGTTGTAGTAAAAAATGCTCAGTTAATAGCGGATATGATTAAGAAAGCTATTGATGAGATTGGAAAGAAAGGTGAAAACTGATGAATATGAATGCAGTAGCAGATCAGATTCTGGAATTTCTTAATACTAAACATTTAAGAGTCTATCGAAATAAAGCACCTAAAGAAGTTGATTTTCCATATATGGTTTATAAGGTTGAAAGCGTTATGAATACAATGCCAAGCGAAGATTTATATCTATATATTGATATATATGAAGATATAAATAAGAGTGTAAGGGTTATGGAGGATTTGGCAGATAGTATAGATAATGAATTGAATCAGAAAATCATAAATACAGATACTTTGAATTTGTATTTTGATCGAGAAGCAAGGCAATATATTAACTCAGAAGAACTTGTCGGAACACATCTTATTAATCTAAGGTATGTGATAAGGGCTTACTTTAAATAGAAAGGAACGTGAGAAAATGGCAACAGCAGATAAGATATTATTAGGTATGGGAGTTGTAACGGTTGGTATTACTCCGATTGGTTTAACTCGTGGCGGTTCTGCCTTTGTGGTAGAACGTGAATATAGAAATATTGAAGCAGATGGAGATAGAGGGATTGTAAAAGGCAGGACTGTTATTGATAGCGAGAATGCGAAACTGACAGTTAATGCACTTGAATTATTTACGGCGGCAGATATGACAAAATATTATCCGGGCATGAGTGTTGTTACAAATAAAATGACATCAACTTTATCAATCGTTGAGGGTGATTATAACGACATTACATGGGTTGGTAAAACAAAAGATGGTAAAGCAGTTACTATAAAGGTAGAGAACGCTTTAAATCTTTCTAACTTGGAATGGACACTTGAGGATAAGTCGGAAGTAGTTCCGTCGTTGGAGTTTTCTGCTACATATGACGAAGATACAAGAAATACAGCACCTTGGAGTGTTGATTTTGCAGCTTAAATATTGAAAAATTAATTGAGGGTGGAATGAATTCCATCCTCTTATTTTATAGGAGGAATTATATGCGTGGGTTTGAATTACAGGATACTTTTAAGTTATCAGAAATTATAGATGTTATGGATATCCAATTAGATTTGAATGAAATGATGGATAAGGCAAAAGCAAATAAAGGCAAGGTTCAGGAGAAGGTTGGTGCACATGTTGCATTACTTTTTATTAAGAAATTACATAAGGCTGAGAAACAGGTTATTGAATTTGTTGCTGGAATCACTGATGAGAGCGAAGATGTAGTTCGCAAATATAAACCAAAACAGATATTAAGCTTCTTTACAGAGTTATTTAATAATGAGGATTTTCAGGATTTTTTCAAATAGGTAGCAACCTTAATATAGTTGATATTGAGGATTTGCTACTCAAAAGATATTCAAGTATTGAATATATATTACACCTTCCTTTGAAGCGAGGTATTAAGTTTCTTAAGAAGGCTATGGAAGAGGATACAAGAGAATATTCTTTCAGAATTTATCTGGCGGCATATGCAAATATGGATAAGAAGAATTTTAAAACTTTCAATGAGTTTTGGGAAGAAGTCAAGCCTCAGAATATTGTTATTGATACAAGAAGTGAAGATGAAATTATGAAAGAGATTCTGGATATAGAGAAAAAATTTGAGAAGGGAGGTAATTAATAATGGAGCTGTTTCGATTGTTTGGTACTGTTCTAATTGAAGATCAGGAAGCAATTAATACATTAAAGAATGTTGATAATCAAGGTAAAAAGACTAAGACAAGCTTGCAGGATATTGCTGATAAAGGTGCTAAAATAGGAGCGGCAGTTGTCGCAGGGACAGGGATTGCAGTAACAGGATTAATGGCACTTGCTAATGGCACAGCAGAAAATGCTGACAAGTGGGATAAACTTTCTTTAAGAACTGGAATTGCAGTAGAAAATTTACAGCGTTGGGGATATGCTGCCGAACAATCTGGAGCCGACATTTCAGTACTTGAAACAGGAATGAAGAAATTGTCAAAAAGCGTAGTGGACGCGCAAAATGGTTCAAAAGATGCTCAGAAAGCATATGAAGAATTAGGAATATCAATGTCTGAACTGTCTAATATGTCGCCAGAACAAACATTTGATGCTGTAATGAAAAAGCTTGCAGATATGCCAGATAGCGCAGAAAAGAATGTGTTAGGTAATCAATTATTAGGTAAATCCTATACAGAACTTAAACCATTACTAGCTGCCGGGTCAGAAGGAATGCAAGCACTTAAAGATAGAGCCGATGAACTTGGTATTGTAATGTCAGGTGAATCTGTTACGGCAGGTGTAGCGTTTGGAGATACTTTAGCAGATGTTAAATCAAACTTTGATGGTGTAAAGAATAAAATAGTTGCTGATTTATTACCTCAACTTACAAATATGTTAAATTGGTTTATTGAAAAATCACCACAGATTCAATCAGTAGCTGGAGCAACACTTGGGTTTGTTTCGGATATTATTGGTTTTATAGCAGATCATTCAAATATCTTAATACCCATACTTGGTGGTTTGCTAGGAGCTATTATGGCACTACAAGCAATAAGTGTTGTTAACGGATTAATGACGGCATGGAAAGCTTCTACAATATCTACAACTTTAGCTCAAGGGGGATTGAATGCGGTATTAATGGCAAATCCAATAGCATTAGTTATTGCAGCTATAGCAGCCTTAATTGCTATAGGGATAGCCTTATATATGAATTGGGATAAGATTAAAGAAAAAGCTGGTAGTGTGTTTGAAAAACTGAAGGATATTGTAGGCGGTGGAATAGATAAAATTAAAGGCTTTTTTGAAAAGATTATTAATTTTGTTAAAGACAATTGGCAAGGATTACTTTTATTGATAGTTAATCCGTTCGCTGGTGCTTTTAAACTTGCTTATGATAATTGCGAAGGATTCCGCAATAAGGTAAATAGTATTTTTGAGAAAATTAAGACAACCATATCAGATAAAGTAGATGCAATCAAAACAGGAATTTCAACAGTGTTTGGAACTATTAAGGATATTATGGCTAATCCGTTTGAAGCAGCAAAAGATATCATTAGCGGTGTTATAGATAAAATTAAGGGATTTCTTAACTTCAATTGGGAATTTCCTAAATTGAAAATGCCACATTTTTCTGTGACTGGTTCTATGAATCCTCTTGATTGGGTTGATGGTGGCTTGCCGAAGTTATCAGTAGATTGGTATGCAAAGGGAGGTATTTTTGATAAGCCAACTATATTTAATACACCATATGGGTTAAAAGGTGTTGGTGATGCAAAATCTCCTGAAGTGGTTGCGCCATTGGATAATTTGAAAAGTATGCTGGGATTAGATAAACAAAATAAGGAATCAAAAGTAGAAGTCAATGTTAATATCGAAAATTTCAACAATAATTCAGATTCAGATATAGAGGAACTAGCTGATGAATTAGCATTTCAAACAAAAAGAAAATTAGAAGGGAGTGGTGTGTTTGCATAGTTTTATATTCAATGGAACAATGAGTAGTGAATTTGATATGGATATAATTAATGTCGTTACTGTTAAGCAAGGAAGAAAACAAAGACCAGAAGAACAGATTGATATTTATGAAATTCCATATAGGAATGATGAATTAATAATACATAGTGGTAAATATAAACCATATATTCAGGAATTTGAATTTATTCTACGCAATCCGGCACTAATCCCTACAATAAATACATGGCTCGCTGGCAGAGGAAGATTACTATTAGAAAATGACTTTGAAGAATTTGGTCGTGATGGTTATTATATGGCTAGTGTAGTTGAGGGTTGGGAGTATGAAAAATATACTCATAATACATATAGCTTTACGGTTAAGTTTAAAGTTGATCCGTTCTTTTATTATAATAACGGTCAGCAAAAGAAAACTTATGTTACACAGCCTGTAACGATTTATAATAGCGGAACGATTTACAGTGAGCCGTATATCCGTATTAATGGATCGGGTAACATTATGCTTACTGTTAATGGCCAAGTGATTACGTTGACAGAAATTGTTGATTATATTGAGCTTGATTCTGCTTTGATGGTTGCTTATAAAGACACACTTAATCAAGGATCAAAAATGTCCGGTGACTTTCCTATATTTGATGTAGGGAAAAATAGTATATCGTGGTCGGGCAATGTAACAAGTATTGAAATAATGACGAGAGTGAGGGATTTAGGATGATAAGATTATTTGACAGACAAGAAACACAGTTCAATCACAACAAGACAATCTTAACTCCTTTATCTTGTTATGTAATAGAAGAAGCTAATGGTATGTTTGAACTGGAAGCAGAATTTCCGAAGAATGTAAGCATAACTGAAGGAGACATTATTAAAGCTCCATCTCCCCGCGGGGAACAGTTATTTAGAATATATCGTGTGAAGAAATCTTTAAAAGGGAAAACAGCTTATGCCAGACACATATTTTATGATTTGAGTAAGAACTTTCTTGTTAAAGTTGAATTGAATAATGAATCTTGTTTTACAGCTATTCAATCCGTTTTAAGTAATTGCGAGACGAGCCATAATTTTATTGCTATGTCAGACGTATTAACTCAAAACTCTGTTACATATAAAAGAATTAATCCGATACAGGCTATTATTGGTGATGAAAATAGTATTCTTAATTTATGGGGTGGAAATCTTATAAGGAATAACTTTAATATCAGTATTAAAGCAAATGGAATGGATAGAGGTTATGAGATTAGAATGGGAAAGAATCTCATAGGAATTGATGCAGATATAGATGAAAGTAATGCAAAAACAAGAATTTATCCAACGGTTGAGTTAGATGATTCTACGATAACCCTTCCAGAAAAGTATGTTGATAGTCCTTTGTTGGTTAATTATGGAGAACCAATAATATATACAGAAGAAATTAAACTGACAGATGAACAGAAAGCATTACCTGTTAATGATATTTACAATATTATGCGTGATTACTGTAATGATCTATTTAAAGTAGATAATATAGATAAGCCAGTTATAAATTATAAAGTGGATTTTATAGAATTAAGTAAGACAGAACAGTATAAGGATTTAGCAATTCTGGAGCAATTGGATTTAAATGATATTGTGACAGTGAATGTATCTCATCTTGATATCAATGTAAAAGCAAGGGTAATTAAATATAAATATGATTGCCTTAAGGAACGATATGATGGAATTGAGCTAGGTGATTTTAGTCCAATATCTAATTATAGCACGGATAATATTGTGAAGCAGTTACAAAAGGGAATTAAAGCAAGTCAATCTGCCGCTGAATATGCTACGAATGTTATCACAGGTAACAAAGGCGGTTATGTTGTTATTAGGAGATATCCAGACGGTAAACCATATGAAATACTAATTATGGATACTGAGGATATAAATACTGCACAAAATGTATTTAGACTAAATAACAGTGGTCTGGGGTTTAGTAGACAAGGCTACAATGGAATTTATGAAACAGCTATGACGATAGATGGTCATATAAATGCTAAATATATTGATGTTGGAGAGTTAACAACTATTCTTCTAAAATCAATGGATGATTCTATTTCGATAAATTTATCGAACGGAACATTTGCATTGAAAGATAGTCATGGAGAAGCTTTAATCACTTCGGATGGTGTAGCAAATTCAGATAATTTTAGTATGACCGATAATATTCAAAATGGATATCCTTTAACTATGCCGTTTAATATTGATGATAAAACATCTAATATAAAAAAGGTGTTGCTTAAGTATACACAGCAGAGTTTTAGGACGTATTCTACTACGGCAAGTAGTGGAGGAGGAACATCTGCAACATCATCAACAAACGAAAGTACAATTTTTGTTTCACCGTTAACAGGTAATTTTCAAACATGGGAGGCACAACAATCAGGCGATACGCCACATTCACATTATTTCAATGTTGACCATGGACACGCTATCAGTGTTTCTGGTCATGGTCATACTGTATATATTGCTCCTCATAGTCATGCTTTAAATTTCGGGATACAAGAACAAGCCATATCTGATTATTCATTTACGGTTTATGTTGATGGTAATGCGGTTGTATCTGTGACAAATGATTCAGCTAATGCGCAAGGAATTATTGATTTGACAGCATATGTTACAGCTGTAGGGTGGCACACGATAGAAATGCAAAGTACCACATTGAAGAGAATTTCAGCACAGGTAAATGTTAAGTCATACATAAGGAGTTAGAGGTAGCATAACGAATGGGGGCAGAGATGTCCCCTTATTTTAATTGCAATTATTATTGATAAATATTTTTTAATAGGAAAGGTAAAGGTGTTATTATAGAAAATTTAGATGGTTGAGTGAAAAGTTAAATTCCACTGTAAAGTTAAATTCCACTATGAAGAGTAAACTCCACTTTGTAATGCTTGAGCTCTATATTTTTAAGAAAAAATGTATTATAATGACACTGCAAACAATG
>JAQUYQ010000204.1 GCA_028691795.1 Herbinix sp. | reverse complement strand
AGGGTTAGCCAGTAAAAGTGGTGCGGTTGAGGCTTTTACTTTCGAAGGGCCTTTGAGGCCCATGCCGGCAATAGCCCCTTACAGGGGCAGAACAAACCACCAGTTCACACTGGTGGTTCTGATTTTAAACTGTTTTATCTTTTACTCCAGACATTTCATTCTTTGAATCACTTTTGAATAGTCCCTGTCTCAATAACATTTTACAGAAAACAGCATCCATTTTTTATTAGAAGTTATTTATTAGGGATAATACTATAATAATTTTTAATGTTTAATTTCTACTTACTAATCTACTTCTAATTATTCTTATTATTCATATCCTTCTTATTACATGGACATGATGCAGTATTCTGAGCGTTCTGTTCAGTTTTACTCTTCCTATTTATTTTATTGTTCTGTGTCAATTCCTCTGAAAATTCATGTGAAAAGCTTGCTCTATACTCATTATTGTTATATCCCCTTACCACCTTATTATCTTCTTTTTTACCCATAAACTTCATGATTAGATAAATCATAGCAAATAATACCGTCATAATAACACCTGCAATCAAACCTGAAGTTTGTCCCGAAATAAATGGCATACTGATTATAATAACAATAATGCTGATTAATGCAATCCAAGACGTAATAGGATACCCCGGCATTTGACAATTTCCTTTGGGAGGACAACCATTACATCTGCGAAAGCGGATATGCGTTGCCATTATTGCCGCATAGGTAAGGAGGGTCGCAAAACCTGCTGAGCTGATTAAGAACAGATATACACTGGGGAATAAGAAACCTAATCCCAGACCAAGAAGCATCGCGATGCCAGAAAATATAATACCTCGATAAGGAACATCATTCCTATCTTTTAACCACTTGGGTGCATGTCCCTCATCAGCAACCGAACGCATCATACGTCCCAGTCCAAACATGGATGCTAACATGGTTGATAGAATTGCTGTAACTAGTATAAAGTTAATAATCGTACTAGCCCAATCCATTCCCCAACGGCTGAGTGCGGCTACCATCGGACTTACCTTCTCTGATAATTCTGCTGTCGGTATTAATGGTAACAAGGCTATCGATGAAATTATATATAGTCCAACTAAGCTGAATACTGTATATGTTATTGCTGTAGGAATTGTTTTATTTGGATCCTTTGCCTCAGATGCTGCAAGCCCTATGATTTCAAATCCTGCATATGAAAATATGACGATTAGCATACTTCCTGCAATGCTTTTGATACCACCCGGCATTAAGGGCTCTCTGCTTAATTCCCCTGTCCCAATTGCACCTTTGCCTCCGATTAATCCGATAATCAGTAATAATGCAAGAATGATAAAGGCTACAACTGCAAATATCTTTATTATTGATAGACTGCTTTCCAATTTACTTAATTTATCTGCTCCTAACAAATTTACCAAAGTAACAATGATAATAATAACACTTCCGACTATCGATATTGTTAAGCTCGGATACCATTCTCTTATTAGTATGGATGCAGCAGTGGCTTCACTAGACATTGCTAAAACCATACCTGTCCAATAAACCCATCCTACCACAAATCCGGCACCAGGGCCAAAAATCTGGGCTGTAAAGGTATAAAACGAACCAGAATCTGGATTGGCTACCGTCATTTCTGATAGGGCGAATAGAATAAAATAAATTAATATTCCACCTAATATATAAGATAAAACAATAGCAGGTCCGGCTGCCTGGATTGCAACAGCGGAACCAAGAAAAAAGGAACCTCCAATTACAGATCCCAATGCCATCATTGTAAGCTGCCAGGCCGACAGACCCTTCTCATGCTTCTTCATTATTATGTCCTCCAAGTAAGTATTTAAAAATTTTTAACATGTAATGAATTATTGTTTTCGTTAGGTTATTATTCCTATATTTAAGAAATACATTCCATTCGAATATATAAATGCACTTATATTTATCTCAATTTTCAAATACGGCTTATAACACCCTAAGCATACTTAAATAAAACAAAAAGCTTCTGGTGATATGATAGTATAGTATCATATCACTAGAAGCTTATTTATTCTCTATTTGCCAATTGATTGGCTCTATACCATTTTTTATTAAAAATTCATTTGCCTTACTGAAAGGTTTACTTCCAAAGAAGCCACGATATGCCGACAGTGGACTCGGATGCGGTGCTTCCAATATCAGATGTTTCTGATTACTCAGCATGGCTTTTTTCTTCTGCGCCGGCCTTCCCCACAATAGGAAGACGATTGGACGGTCCTGAGTATTTACTGCTTGAATGACAGCATTCGTAAACTGTTCCCAACCCTTGCCCTGGTGAGAATTTGCCTGATGGGCTCTTACAGTCAATACCGTATTTAACAGCAGTACTCCCTGCTTAGCCCATTGCTCCAGATATCCGTTATCCGGTATGTAACAGCCCATATCATCCTGTAGCTCTTTATATATGTTGACTAAGGAAGGTGGTATCTCCACCTCGGGTTTTACTGAAAAACATAAGCCATGTGCTTGCCCATCATTGTGGTAGGGATCTTGCCCAAGAATCACCACTTTGACTTGACTTAATGGAGTAAAGTGAAATGCATTAAAGATGTCGTCAGCGTTTGGGTAAATAAGATATCTACCATATTCTGATTTTACAAATTGATAAAGCTCTCTATAATAAGGCAATTGGAATTCTCTACCGATTGCCTCCATCCAATCATTATTGATAGCACTCAAAGTAAATCCTCTTTTCATTTGCTAATATAACTAGAGTCTTACACTAATATTCTTTTCGCTAAGATAATGTTTCAAATCCATAATTTCCATCTCTTTATAATGGAATAAGGACGCTGCCAACGCCGCATCTGCCTTTCCGGTTGTCAAAGCATCATAAAAATGCTCCATTGTTCCTGCTCCACCCGAAGCGATCACTGGAACGGGTACATTTTCCGAAATAGTCCTTGTCAGTTCAAGATCATAACCATCCTTGGTACCATCACAATCCATGCTAGTAAGAAGAATTTCACCTGCTCCTAGCTCACAAGCTTTCATCGCCCATTCAACGGCATCAATCCCCATATCAATACGACCACCGTTCTTGTAGATGTTCCAACCAGAACCGTCTGCCCTACGTTTTGCATCAATGGCTAGTACCACACATTGACTTCCGAATTTATCAGCTGCTTCACTGATTAAAGTGGGATTAAGAATAGCTGCAGTGTTAACCGCAATCTTATCGGCACCTTCCCTTAATATCATCTTAAAATCTTCTACCGAACGAATTCCTCCGCCTACGGTAAAAGGGATAAATACTGTCTCAGCAACTCTTCGAACCATATCTATCTTAATTGTTCTGGCATCTGAGGAGGCAGTGATATCTAAGAATACAAGCTCATCTGCACCCGCTTTATCGTATGCAGCTCCTACTTCAACCGGATCACCTGCATCCCGTAAATTAACAAAATTAATACCTTTTACTACTCGACCATTATGCACATCCAAACATGGAATAATTCTTTTTGTAAACATGTTATCTCTCCCATCACGTGAAATATCGAAACCTCATACGCCTCACTTACTTAGATATCCAATAATTATCAAGGCATGTGGTAAATTTTCTAATCGCATTTCCTATAAAGCTGCAAAGTTTTTTAATATTGTAAGTCCGATGTCACCGCTTTTTTCCGGATGGAATTGGCACGCAAATACATTATCTTTCTCAACAGAGGCATGAATTAATGTACTGTAATAAGTAGTCGCAGCTACATCAGCTTCATCCCTTGCTTGTAAATAATAGGAATGTACGAAGTATACATAGGATTGATCCGGTATCCCTTTGAATAATTTAGCATCGGGCTTAGCCTTAAGGGAATTCCACCCCATATGTGGTATTTTAAGACCTTCACAATCAGGAATACGAAGAATTTCACCTTTTAATATGGAAAGTCCCTCTACTCCCTGGCTTTCATCACTACGCTCAAACATTAGCTGCAGTCCCAAACAAATCCCTAATAAAGGGGTACCCTTCGCTGCAACTTCTTTGATTGCATCTACTAATTGATAATGATGCAGTTTGTTCATGGCATCTCCAAAGCTTCCTACTCCTGGAAGAATAACCTTG
>JAQUYQ010000041.1:15570-19534 GCA_028691795.1 Herbinix sp. | reverse complement strand
TCTTTAAAATGCACCAGGAACGTGAATATGTAACTGCTCTAGAGAGTGATGATATTGATAAAAAAATACGATTGGATGGAATGTATCGGGATGCTGATACAGATGGTTATACCTTTCGAAATTATAAGGATTATCTTATCTTTGGCGGGGGTACTCACAGGTCGGGAAAATACAAACCTCTGGACGCTTATGCACAGATAGAAGCGGCTGCGAGAAAGTGGTATCCAAATGCAAAAATAAAATATACCTGGTCAAACCAAGATTGTATGACCCCGGATGCTATTCCCTATATTGGCACATATTCTGTGAATACCCCGAATATCTATGTCGCAACCGGCTTTAATAAATGGGGTATGACCAACGCCATGGTGTCAGCTATGATTATCAGTGATATGATTGCAGGCAGAGAGAATAAATATCAGAAGGTATATAATCCCCGTAGACTTATGCTCTCCGGCAGCAGGTTGTTTCTTAAGGATGCAGCAATTATAACCATCAGTCTATTAAAAGAGCACATGAAGATACCTCACGATAAGCTAAAGGACATCGCAGTGGGTAAAGCGGGTGTTATTAACGACGATGGGGAGAGGGTAGGTGTTTATCGTGAATCGGAGGAAAAATATTATTTTGTGACGACCAAGTGCCCTCATCTGGGATGCAGTTTGGAGTGGAATCAGAATGAGATGACTTGGGACTGCCCGTGCCATGGATCACGTTTTGATTATAAAGGTAACTTGATCAGCAATCCGGCAATGCGGGATGTCTTTGATGCCTGCCGGAGAAAAAAGAAGTAGAGATCAGAAAGAGAAGAGTAGATTTCATTGTGATACAATTTTGACAATTTTGATTAAAAAAGTGTTGCAATTACGTAACAGGGATGATATAATCACTATTGTTCGCGGAAAATATACGAACAGTAAGCAGTCATGGCGGAATTGGCATACGCGCTAGACTAAGGATCTAGTGAGCATTGCGCTCGTAGGGGTTCAAGTCCCCTTGACTGCAGTACATAGTGCGATATGAGAAGCCTATATATCTAGGGCTTCTTTTATTTATGCGGATTAATAATTACTACATACATAACTGAGGGTTTACTAATTTACTAACAAAAAGAAAAGAGGGAATTATGGAGACTTATAAGTTTTTAATGGATTTGGCATTAATATTGTTAAGTACAAAATTATTCGGATTGATAACTAAAAAGTTTAATATGCCGCAAGTAGTTGGTGCACTTCTTGCAGGTTTATTGCTTGGACCTGCTATATTTAATATTTTGAATGAGACAGAATTCATAATATCACTGTCAGAAGTCGGAGTAATTGTATTGATGTTTACTGCCGGTTTAGAATCAGATATCAGCGAACTGAAAAAAACGGGAAAGGCATCCTTTATTATTGCATTATGCGGAGTGATATTTCCGCTAATTGGTGGCTTTGTAGTGGCATATATATTTAATCGACCTGGGATACAAGGTTCAGATACTTCATCGAGTATAATGTTACAGAATATATTTATAGGAGTAATATTAACGGCTACTTCCGTCAGTATTACGGTTGAAACCTTAAAAGAAATGGGAAAGTTAAGCACCAATGTTGGTAATGCAATTCTTGGTGCAGCGATAATCGATGACATTCTTGGAATTATAGCACTAACGATTATTACAAGCACGGCAGATGATTCAGTCAACATAACAGTTGTTCTTTTAAAGATACTTGCATTTTTTATTTGTACCGCTGTGATAGGATTTTTATTTTTCAAAATATTTAAAAAGATTACAGACAGATATAAAAGAGATATGAGGAGATTTGTAATTTTAGCATTTGTTTTTTGTTTGTTAATGGCATATTGCTCAGAAGTATTCTTCGGGGTAGCGGATATAACCGGAGCATACATGGCGGGATTAATACTTTCGAACTCAAAATATGCAAAATACATCTTAAACAGATTTGAAGTCGTATCCTATGTATTATTATCACCAATTTTCTTTGCAAGTATTGGACTTAAGGTTGTAATTCCCAAAATGACTTTATCAATTATATTATTTTCCGTTTTATTAGTAGTAATAGCGGTATTAACGAAAGTAATAGGATGTGGTTTAAGTGCAAAAGCCTGCTCTTTTAACAATAAGGAGAGTTTACAGATAGGAGTTGGGATGGTTTCAAGGGGAGAGGTTGCTTTAATTGTTGCAAGTAAAGGTGCATCAATTGGATTGATGTCAAGTGCATTATTTGGACCTATAATCATAGTTGTAGTTGTAACAACAATCATTTCACCTATATTATTAAAAATGGCATTTAAAACAACAGGGGCATAATAACAAGGAAATTATATGGGGTTCAAGTCTCCTCGACTGCACTAGTGAATATAAGGGTTTCAGAGTTTTGTTAAACTTTGAAGCTCTTAATTTTTTGCGCTTGGAATGTAACGGACACCGTAAAATTGCATTTTGCAAGTTAAGTGGACGATTTTAATTAATATATATGTAATAAATGCTTAACAATTTTGATAAGAAATGAGCAGTAGTTTTAAGAAATAAATTCAGCTCCTTTTCTGAATTTTGAATAGAGCGAAGAACGCACCCGTAGGGGTAGAAATACTATAATATCAGCGGTTTATCTGTTTTAAACCAAAAAATAAAAGGGATATTACGGTAACTAATTTTAAAGAAAAAGGAAAAATTATTAACAGATTTTTGAAAATAATTAGTTGAAATTGTGAATTACACCAATATCTAACTATTGAACCCCTACACCCCGTATGTTACTCTAAGGGAGTAGCAGAGAGATACCATTAAGGAGGTACAAAAAATGAAGAAACTATTAATAACATCATTATGTACACTAGTGTTGTCACTTTCGGGTGTTATTGGTGCAAGCCAAAATTCAATGAATTTGGGTAACCTTATGAATTCCGAAAGGTATACTACAAATGTAGTTGAGAATATTACAAATAGTGATCAGCAAAGTCCGGCAAGTGACTACCAAACTAAGATGGAAGCCACTGTAACAGAAGCGTCCGATATGAATATCAATAAGGTGGCAACCCCTACTAACAGTAACTTAGCTGTTAAGCCTGAGACAGGAGTACTATCAGCATCAGTAACCCTGCCCAGCAAGTCAAAGACAATCACTTATAAGAATGTTGATTTATCAAAATGTAAATCCATAAGTGATGTGGTTAAGGTATTGAGAAAAAATGGATATACTAATATAACGAAGAAGAACGTCACTGAGATAAAAGGCCTGAAAGCAGTTTTAGGAAAGATTAAGGCAAAGAATTGTAAAACAGGTACTGTAACTTCCACAGTAGCACCTACAAAAGCACCGACTTCTACTGTAGCACCTACAAAAGCACCGGCTTCCACAGAAGCTCCTACAAAAGCACCGACATCCTCTACCAAGCCCACAGTAATGCCGACAGCGACTCCTTCTACGTCGGCAAAAACTTCGGGAATCAGCAGCTATGCAGGTGAAGTACTCAAATTAGTGAATGCAGAACGTGCCAAGGCAGGATTGTCAGAACTAACAACGAATTCCTCGATTACAGCAGCAGCCAATAAGCGTGCACAGGAAACTACCCAGTCCTTCTCTCATACAAGACCCAACGGATCAGGTTTTTCAACAGTGCTGACGGAATACGGAGTAAGCTTTAGAGCGGCAGGTGAAAATATTGCTTACGGTCAGAAAACTCCGCAGGAAGTAGTAACTGCATGGATGAATTCAGCAGGCCATAGAGCCAATATCTTAAATTCGAACTTTGGTAAAATCGGTATTGGTGTATATCAATCCAATGGTGTAATTTACTGGGCACAGGAATTTACAAATTAGGCAGAAGCAGTGAAGGAATAGTAATTTGAACAGACGGCAGTATATTGGACACTTTTATTGAAAAGTCCAATTTACTGCCGTTTCGATTATATGATTAGCCCGACAAAAGCCAAGGGGATTCGTGTATAATGAATATG
>JAQUYQ010000041.1:0-15470 GCA_028691795.1 Herbinix sp. | reverse complement strand
GGATTATATGGAAAGATATTCCTTTATGTAAAAGGACATTAACAGTTCAAATTTCACTGAAGAATTATCTAGTTCAGTACCCAATAATTCTTTAATTTTTCCAATGCGATATACGATGGTGTTTCGATGTGTAAATAATCGAGAAGCTGTTTTTATTAAATTGCAATCGGATAATAAGTAAAGACGAAGCGTATTAATATAATCAGTATCATGCTCCATATCATACTGTTCCAGTATACCTAGATTTCGATTATAGATTGTAGATAATAAATCAGGATCTGAGTTGCAAAATAAAAGTTGGAATATTCCGAGTTCATCAAAGATTATAAAGGAACGATTCCAGAGTTCTGCAGCGGCCAAAGAAAAACACGCCCGTTTGTAGCATTGCCCTATCTGAGTAATGGAGTGCATTATGTCGCTAACCCCTAATATAATACTATCACAATAACATAATAGCTCTATGATTTTTTTGAGAGACAGTTGTTCCGGTGTGGAATGATAGATTAATATTTGTAAATTATCATAATAGAATAAATGATATTTAAAACCATAGCTGTTTAACGGGGATGTAATCATGGTTGTATCACGTAAATTTCGTATGACAATTACACGATAATCTGCAATGGTTAAAAAGCCGAATTGATTTAGTGTCCTAAGAATATTTTCGGGAATCGTTGTTTGATAAAGTGCACTTTGAAAGGCAGCACGTAGACTGTCTTCACGTTGGTTATCCTGTAACAGAAGGCTACAATAATCCTGCATGATATCTGCAAGATGCACTTCCCAGGGCATGGTAAACAGAGGCAATTTATTTATTTCACAAAACTCTATAATTTCAGTTGTAATATCATCCGCATTAAGATATTTACCTATATTAATAAAGACGCAACTACAATTTTTCATGGCAAGTGCACGTATAAAATCAAGAAGACCAATACCACTCATTGTAAAAAGACCAGTTGTAATGACTAGCTCTCCGCCTTTTAGAAAACTAATATTTTGAATATCTTCGGCCAGGTAGATCCAAGAGACGGAATTACACATGCCCTTTTGTCCGGAATGTAAACTTAAATTATACTTCGATTTAGCATACTCATAAAGAACATTTATTTGTGTCTGCACGATATCCCCTCTTCAGTTAGAATATGCTTTCAATATAGCATAAATTAACTTGTATTGAAAGAACAAATAAGTAAAAATAAGATCTTATTTTATTAGCAAAATTGATTGGAGTGTCGAAAGCCATACAAATAACTTGCACTCGTCAATTTGCACATCAACACCTATACTTAAGCGTGATGCAGAATATAGTTCGATGAGCAACTGTATGAAGTCGTTGGTACTTAGGTCCTGTATTTTAGGACCTTATGTACCATTACGTACTTCATCCAAGCGGGAGCGTGTTGCGAATGAGCTATGTTCTGTATCACGCAATCTAGGAATGAAATTGTGCAAGTTGACGAAGCATAATCTGATTTTGGCTTTTGGCACTCCAATCAAAATTAAGGTTTTGAGAAAGTAGTAAAAGCACCTTTTGTATCTGAGGTACAAATAACAGGGAAATGTTTGGGAGCTAAGTCCATTGTAAAATACATATGCTTTGATTATAATCGATTCATAGTAAATCTAATTATTTTAAGTAAGGAGGTCTTTGTATCAGTGATAAATTCGTTATAACGATCGCACGTCAATTTGGAAGTTTAGGCAGGCCGATTGCACGAAAAGTCAGTGAAAGGTTAGGAATAGAATATTATGATAGAGAGATTGTTGACCTTGCAGCTAAAAAACTCAATCTTCCAGCTTCCGACATAAGTGATAACGAAGAAAGTGCGAAATCAGCATTCTTTAATATGAGTTATCCATTAGGGATGGGAACAACTGAAATTCAAGATACCATTTATTCTACACAAAAGAAAGTTATTATTGACCTTGCAGAAAAAGAGTCTTGTATCATTGTAGGCCGTTGCGCAGATTATATTCTGAATGATTATAAAAACATAATTAATGTATTTATTTACGCACCTTATACAGACAGACTTCGCAATTGTGTTGAAAGTTTGAATATGCAGCCTGATGAAGCAAAGAAAATGATTGCAGATATTGATAAAGCCAGAGAAGCCTATCATAAACACTACTGCGGTTACTCAATGTCTGATAAGGATCATAAACATGTGATGTTGGATTCGAGCCTGCTTGGAGTCGATGGAACCTGCGAAGTGCTGGTTAATATAATACAAAATAAATTTAATATAAAAAAATAATACATTTAAAGGAGATAGGACAATGTTAAAGAATGCATTACCAAAAATAAGTACACCTTTGCCAGGTCCAAATGCTAAGGCGATTATAGACCGAAGAAAGGATGCAATGCCCGGAGCTATCAAATGTATCTATCCATGTGTTATCAATCGGGGTGAAGGTGCTATGTTGGAAGACGTAGACGGCAATATCTTTCTCGATTGGATCGGAGGAGTTGGTGTCCTTAACATTGGATATAGTCATCCGGAACTTATAGAGGCAGTAAAAGCGCAGTCTGAGAAATATTTTCATGCGATGATGAATATTATAACCCATGAGGGGTATATCAAGTTAGCTGAAAAAATGAATAAAATAGTTCCCGTAAAAGGGGAAAAAAGAAAGACAATGTTTGCAAATTCCGGTGCTGAAGCAGATGAAAATGCGGTAAAAATAGCAAAATCATATACAAAAAGACCAAATATCATTGTATTTTCCGGTGCTTTTCATGGTAGAACTTTATTAACTGCATGTATGACCTCCAAAAAAGCCTATGCGAATGGGATCGGTCCATTTCCAGATGGTATATATCGTGCAGATTTTCCTTATCTATACCGTGGACCGAAGGGATATACGGAACAAGAAATGATTGCCTATTACATCGATGAGTTGCACAAAGCTTTTGAGGAAGCTTCCCCGGCAGAATATGTAGCAGCCATCGTTGTAGAACCGGTTCAAGGAGAAGGTGGCTTCGTACCGGCACCGATTGAATGGGTTAAGGCAGTAAGACAAATTTGTGATGAGAATGGAATTCTTTTGATTGCAGATGAAGTTCAGACGGGCTTTGCTCGTTCCGGTAAAATGTTTGTCTCAAACTATTGGGAAGAAGCAGGCTGTGCACCTGATATTATTACTACCGCGAAATCAATTGCCGGTGGAGTTCCATTAAGTGCAGTTACTGCAAGGGAAGAAATCTTTGATAATGTTACAGCGGGTATTATTGGTGGAACCTATGGTGGAAATCCTCTTGCTTGTGCATCTGCACTAAAAGTAATTGAAATCATTGAACGTGATAATTTATGCGGGCGTTCTATGGAGATTGCTAAAAAGTGTAAGGACAAATTCAATGAATGGAATGAAAAGTTTGATGAAGTTGGTGATGTCCGTGGAATTGGATGTATGATGGGAATTGAATTTGTTACTGATAAGGTCAGTAAAACACCGAATACTAAATTGGTTTCAAGTATTGTAATGTACTGTGCACAAAATGGTCTTCTTGTAGAAAGTGCAGGCATTTATTCCAATGTTATAAGGTTTTTATGTCCATTGGTTGTTACTGATGAGCAGCTTGAGTGTGGATTGCAGATTCTGGAGTCGGCAATTAAAGCATGCAGATAGGAGCGAATATGACACAATTCCGATTAAAAAGTACAATTCAGATATTTGAAAGCTGCAAAGAATTTTGTGAGAGTTTTCATATTACCGAGGGTGATTTGATTATCACCAGCGGACACATCTATGAGAATTACCTTAAGGGGCTGATAGGGTCAGCTACGGTAATTAACATGAGAAAATACGGTAACGGGGAACCTAATGACCGTATGGTGGAAGCAATTCTTGACGATATTAAAGATATTTCTTATCATCGTGTGATTGCAGTTGGAGGCGGGTCAATATTAGATGTTGCAAAGCTCTTTGTATTAAAAAATATCTCTCCGGTACAGGATCTGTTTGAGCGTAAGTTACCAATCATTAAGGAGAAAGAATTGATTATGGTACCGACGACCTGTGGAACCGGCAGTGAGGTTACTAACATATCCATATTGGAATTGTTAACAAAGAAGACAAAACTGGGGTTGGCTGTGGATGAATTGTTTGCTGATTATGCTGCTCTTATTCCACAACTTTTGGAAACCCTGCCAATGCATAGCTTTGCAACCAGTTCCATGGACGCGTTCATCCATGCCATTGAATCTTACTTATCACCGAAAGCCAATGCATTTACACAAATGTATTCAAAGCAAGCGATGGAGCTGATTATAAACGGATACCAGATAATCGCAGATAAAGGTGAGCAGGAAAGATTGCCGATTATGAAAAACTTTCTTTTGGCGAGTACCTATGCAGGTATTGCATTTGGTAATGCCGGATGTGCAGCAGTTCATGCACTCAGTTATCCTTTAGGAGCTGTTTTTCATATCGCGCATGGAGAATCCAATTATGCAATGTTTCATGGAGTGTTTGAGAAATATGAGAAGCTTGCACCAAATGGAAAGATAAAAGAGTTGAATGAATTTCTGTCTGAATTATTGGGATGTAGTTTGGGTAATGTTTATAAAGTAATAGAAGAATTATTAGAAGCTATTTTACCAAAAAAATCTTTGAGTAGTTATGGTGTAACCTTTGAGCAACTTGAAGAGTTCACCGATTCCGTAATGGCGAACCAGGGACGGTTGATGGCAAACAATTATATTGCATTGACGAGAGAGGATGTTTTGGAGATATATCGTTCTGTTTATTAAAGGGCGAAATTCTCTGTAGGTAAGTCGATGCATTTACAATGTTCATTAGACGAAGAGTAGGGCAACCTAGAAATAGGCAGCCCTATTTTTTTTGTACCCAGCATGGGTTTCACGCTTATTTAGGACTTAAACTCTAATAGTTAGTCTACCCAATTGGGCAGGTTAACCTATCAATAGCAAGAGCAGAGTATAAAGAGCATGCAATACCCCGGTGCAATAAATTTATAACCAATCATCATAAAGAATAAAATGATATTAAATTAAGTGGATAATATCTCTAGTTATATTGAGGATAATAGACATAAAACATATATTAATGGCAAATACCGTTGGATATAATAATTATTAATATGGGATTGACAGTTGAATATGAACTGGTATATAATTTTGATTAACAGGAGGACTTATGTGTTTTCTGAGGTAACTGGCCAAAGATTCGAATCGCCTTAGAAAGTTCTAGGTTCCTGAAATTTATCAAGAGGTGGTATTTATGAATTTCTTAACAGATGAGTATTTAGATACATATGTTAAAAAAATGGAGAAAGTGGTTGCATTAAGACATCAAATTGAAAAAATCGTGGATGAAGTAATGCAAACAAAGAAATCTAATTTATTTTTGCTCGGGGTTGGTGGTACAATTGCAATTCTGAGACCATACCTTCATATGTTCAAAACAATGTCCAACATAGAAGTATATGGTGAAAATGCAGCAGAATTTAATCTAACTGGAAATCCGAAGTTAACAAAGGATTCAGTGGTCTTTATTATGTCGGATTCTGGTAATACAAAAGAAATTAAGGATTCGATTCAATTGATTAAAAAGATTGGAGCTACTACTATCGCCGGAGTAGGGACAAAGGGTGCTCCGATAGGAGAAATGGTAGATTATTGCGTATATTATACGGACAAAGATACCTTTTCTGCTGATGCAGATTACTTGGTTCAACATATGTTTTTTACCTACTTACTGTATAAACGAGGTGAATTCCCTAATTATGAGAAGTTCGTAAGTAATTTAGAAGTAATGCCACAGGCATTAGCACAGGTTAAAGTTAAGGCGGATATACAGGGACAGGATTTTGCTAAAAAGTATCATAAAGAAAGTTATCATATTTTTACTGGGGCTGGGAATACCTGGGGAGAAACTTATTGCTACTCTATGTGTGTATTAGAAGAGATGCAGTGGATTCGTGCAAAATCTGTACATGGAGCAGATTTCTTTCATGGAACATTAGAGTTGGTGGAAGAGGATGTTCCTGTAGTTATTATTAAAGGGGAAGATGAATCTCGTGTATTGATGGATCGAATTGAAGCTTTCTCCAAACAGTATAGTAAAAAGGTTACAGTATATGATTCCAAGGATTATGAGTTGAAAGGTATTGATGAAGAATTTCGATCATTATTAGCGCCAATTGTTATTTGTGCTGCATTAGGAAGGATAAATCCTTATATGGAATATGCCACAGGCCATAATTTGAGTTTCCGAAGATATTATAAAGTAGTGGAATATTAATCAGGAGGTAGAAAATGAAGGTTATTGGGTTTGGTGATAATGTAGTGGATCGATATGTAAATAAAAAAGTTATGTTTCCGGGTGGTAATGCTGTTAATTTTGCAGTATATGCGAAGAAGAGCGGAGTAAACGCAGCGTATCTTGGAAATTTAGCTGATGATGCAGAGGCTGATTTCATTGTATCTGCATTAAATAGTTTTGATATAGATTTGACCGGTTGCCATAAAGTTTTTGGAAGTGTAACGGAACGTTGTGATGTAAATATCGTGGATGGAGACAGGGTATTTATTGGAGATGATGTAAGAGAAAACATTCCTGCAGGATTTATTCTTTCACAAAAGGATGTTACTTATTTAAACTCTTTTGATTTAGTACATAGCGGTTGTTATGCTAGAGTTGCAGATGAGATTAAGAAATTATCGGACATATCATCAATTGTTACATATGATTTTTCAGTGGAGGATGAATTTAAAGAGGATAAATATTTGAAAAAAATATGTCCATACATTGATATGGCACTATTTTCTTGTGAAGGAATGAGCACTGAAGAAATTATCCAACTACAAAAAAAGGTTTACACCTTGGGAACAAAATATGTATTAACAACAAAAGGAGTAGAGGGTCAAACTTTATATGATGGTATTAACTTTTATACCGGTGTTGTAAAACTTGTTGAGGCTGTCGATACCATGGGAGCAGGAGATTCTTTCTTCGCATCTTTTGTTATGGCCCTATTAAAGCAGGGTTGGAAGAAGAATGGAGTTTTAAGTGAAGAAATGATTAAAAATGCATTTGAAACAGCAGCACAATTTTCGGCAGATAATTGTCTGACTGAGGGAGCTTTTGGTTATTCAATGGGAATTTAAAATTATAAAATAAAAATTTAAAAGGAGAATATAATGCTTAATTTTAACAAAGAAAAATTTACGGATTATATGGAATTTAATTATGGATTAAAGGAACAGATTAATAAAGTTGTAGATCAATTTTTTGATGAAGGATTTGATAATTTATTTTTAATAGGAATTGGTGGAACCGCTGCTTATATGGAGCAGTATGGAAATATTCTTAAAACAAAGAGCAACATTAAGGTATATGTGGAAAATGCAGCTGAATTTATGGCAGTTGGAAATAAGCAGTTTACACAGAATTCAGTAGTGGTTGTTAGCTCAGAATCCGGTAATACAAAAGAGATTATTGCTTTATTAAAAGATTTGAAGGCTAAGAAAATTCGTACACTAGGATTCGTTGCTAAAGAGAAGTCACCAATAGGTGATGAATTGGAGCATTGCATTATTTATCGTGGATGTGATGAAACCTTTTTTGATCATACCAATATGGTGAAGTTATTAATGACTGCCAGATTTATGTATGATGCCGGCGATTTCCCAGAGTACGACAAATTTGTAGCTCAGCTGGCAAATATGATTCCGGCATTAGTAGCAATGAGAGAAAGCTTTGAGCCTAAGGCAGCAGAGTTTGCGAACAAGTATTGCGATGAAAAATATCATATGCTTACCGGTAGCGGCAATTTAATGGGAGGTGTCTATTCCATGGGTATGTGTATTTTAGAAGAAATGCAGTGGATTAGTACGCAATCTGTAAGTTGTGCAGAGTTTTTCCATGGGGCATTGGAGATGCTTACAAAAGATACAAGCTTAATGCTTTTCAAGGGTGAGGATGGTACGCGTCCGCTAGCTGACCGAGTGGAAGCCTTTGCAAAGAAAATATCTACAAATGTATCAGTGTTTGATACGAAAGAATATGAGTTTGCTGGACTAGATAATCAGTATAGGGAGTTGGTTTGCCCACTGGCAGCCGGTTCTTTCTTTGAAAGAATTGCGAAACATTTGGAGGATATAAGAAATCATGATCTATCAATCAGAAGATACTATAAAGTATTAGAATATTAATCAGAAGGAGGGGTTGTTATGCAAAAAATTTCGCAATGGAGTGAAAAAGATAAAAAGCATGCAATGGCATATTCCATGATGCTGGTTTCAATTATTGTTGCATTTATGCTTCCGGCAGATCAGGGCTATTATGGTGTATGGTCCATGATGCCTCCGGTTATCATGTTTATTTTTATCATGTTAACTAATAAATTTATAGAGTCCTTTGTATGGGGTGGTTTTGTTGCAATAATTATTAAATATAAATGGGCATTTATATCTGTATACATAGACAAGTTGTTAACACAGGCTGGAGATGGTGATAATCTTTGGCTGCTAGTTCTGATAACTCTGATTGGTGCATTAATTGCTGTCATGGGTAAGAGTGGTGCTTCAAGGGCATTAGGTAATTGGCTGATAAGTAAAGCAAAAAGTCCACGTTCCGTACTCGTAATAGCATGGATGTTAAGTCTGTTATTATCTTTTGACGATTATTTTGCTGCAGCAGCCGCAAATACTTCGATGAAAGAGGTATTTAAAAAATACAAGATTCCAAAGGAATTAAGTACAACGGTTTTAAGAACTGCAATTGTACCAGGTGCAAACATATGGCCAATTGGATGGCCGGTATTTATCACAGGCTTGTTTGTAAGCAGCGAGTTTGCAACAAAAGCAAATGCTTTGGTAAGCTATTATAAGATTTTACCATTTGTAATCTATCCATTAGTAATGATTATTGTCAGTTTATTAATAGCTTTACAGGTAGTTCCAAAAACTAAGGTGATACAAAAGGCAATTGCTGAATTCGATCCTTCCAGTTATGATACTGACGATGAGCAAGAAGAAAAGCAAGAAGAAGTTAAAAAATATCCTTTCGGTATATTTAACTTTATTATTCCGTTTACCATGTATGCAGGTCTTACCCTCTATTTGGGTGATGGATTATATGCATTAATTGTAACTTTAATTGTTACTGGTATTATGTATCGGATTCAAGGTATTCTATCTACTGATGATTATATTAAATCTGTGATGGATGGTTTCCGCGATATGCTTGAATTAGGAACTTTGATGGCATTATCTTTTGTACTAGCAGATGCGGTTATGGAAATTGGTTTCACAGATTTTGTCGTTGGTGCAGTAAAAAGCAGCAATATTAGTGTCAGTTTCCTTCCGCTGATTATTTTCTGCCTTTTTGCTGTTACAGAATTCCTTGTAACCTTAAACTGGACTTTATGGATGATTGCCATGCCGGTCATTGTCACTCTTTGTACGGCTACAGGTGCTAATCCTTATATTACCATTGGTGCGCTATTATCTGCCGGTATCTGGGGAAGTAATTCCTGTGTTATATCTGATGCAGGTATGCTGACTGCCTCTACTGCACGTATGGATAAGGTACAGCATTGGAGATCAGTATTTCCTTATACCGTTATTGGTTTAGTTGTTTCCATCGTATTCTATTTGGTTATTGGATTATTAGGTTTATAATACCTTTCCCTACTGGGCTTTAATTATTCTAATAAATTTCAGAATATTTAAAGCCCAATTTTTTTAGTAAGGAATATAGAAGGATTATATAAACTTAACTGGTGATAGAATATTAGAAAAACAAAGACGGGAATTGACAACTCAGATAGTATGTTCATTCGCTATTTGCAAATTTTGAAAATGAAATTACCTGTAAAGTAATTAATAATGATAAATAGTTTATTTATATGACAAGGAAAACAGTTATTGATTTTTAATTAAAAAATGTTGTATTATGAATAAAGAATAAAAATAATTATACACTTTTGAGGGATTATATAAGGATGGTTAATGATAAGAGACTACAATATGAGAAAGCAATCGATGAAATTGAAGAATATATTGATTTACATGGATTAAAAGAGTATGAAGCGCTCCCTTCGGAACGTGCACTGGCAGATATCCTTAAAATAAGCCGTGGTACTGTTCGTGAAGCAATTGAGCAAATGTGTCAAGCAGGCAGATTATATACGATTCATGGAAAAGGTAGTTTTATATCTCCGAATAAAGAATATATTGAGATGCAACAGATGATTTCATTTTCTGGAGCAGCCTTAGAACAGAAAAAAGTACCCGGAAGTAAGTTGATTTCATTTAAAGAAGTACCAGCTGATTCTACAATTGCTAAGTTGTTGAGTATTGACAAGGGTGAAGTATTATATGTATTGACTCGTGTACGAAGTATTAATCTGAGAAAAATTAGTCTTGAAATATCACATATACCAAAAAAATACTGCTTGGGATTAGAAAATCACATCGAAACTATGGATTCTCTTTATCATGTGTTGGAAAATGTATATGGCGTTCATATGGTTAAGCAGGATATTGAGGTAAGGTTATCAAAGGCTTCCAAAATAGAAGCGAATTATTTGGCAATGGAATATATGGAACCGATATTTGTAGAGGAGGCAGTTGCATATACAGATAAAGGGATTCCGTTTGAATATACAAAAACGATTGTAAATACGAATAATACGAAGTATATAAATATGATGAGGGCAGAAGATTAGATGGCTTTTTGATATAAGATATTTTGGAGGCAGTAATGAAGAAACCATTATATATTCAGATCAGTGAAGAATTTAAAAATATGATATCGGAGGAGTATCAATATGGTTCATTATTTCCTCCAGAACGGGAACTTTCCGAAAAGTATAAAATAGATCGAAAAACTGTGCGAAAAGCATTGAATATTTTAGTAGAGGAACATCTTTTAGTAAGAGTTATGGGAAAGGGAACTTATGTTAAGCGGCCAGACATTAATATGCCAATGAATAAATTAATAGGTTTTTCCAGAATGATTCGTCAAGAAGGTGGAGACCTTACAACGGAAGTATTAGAATTATCTGAGAATATTGCTGGTTATAAATTAGCAAAAATATTTGAAATAGGACAGTTTGATAGTATTAATAGATTGGAACGTGTTCGTTATGTTGATAAAGTGCCAGTTGCCATTGAGATAACATATGTCCCTCAAATTATACCTAACTTTCAAAAAATGGATTTTGGAATAAGTTCCTTATATGAAACATTTGTTGAAAATAATCATATTCCTACAGATTTAAAAGAAGAGGTTGAAGCGATTAAGATTTTTGGTAAAAGAGCCAAGTTATTAGGCGTTGACGAAGGTACAGCGGTATTCTTGGTAACGGATATTACGAAAGATCAGAATGGTAAGGTTATAGAATATAATAACACGTATTCTTGTAGCGACCGTATTAAGATGTCTACACAGCTTGTTTAGTTTTTAATAGTTATAATGCTATTATTAATTGGAGGTAATAATATGACAAATAATCAATTATATGAGGCAATATTTAAGAGAAAATCCATCCGTAAATACGACCTAAAACCACTGCCTGCTGAAACTCTATCGGCGGTGAAACAATTTGCAAACACGGCAAAACCTCTTGATAATTCAATCAAGTTCGAGTTTCTGTATCTTGCTACACAAGATGTGAAAAATATACTACCTATCAAGGCTCCCCATTACATTTGTTTGTATTCTGAGAAAAAAGAGAATTATCTGATGAATGCAGGCTTCCTTTTACAGCAGCTCGACCTCTTTCTTTCTGCTAATAATTTAGCAAGCTGTTGGCTAGGCATGGCAAAGCCTACAAAGCAAGTACCCGAGCAACAAAACGGGTTAGAATTTGTGATTATGTTAGCTTTTGGTAATAGTAATGAGCCAATTCATAGATTGGATACCACTGAGTTTATTCGTAAAAGTATGTCCGATATTTCAAACATCGCTGGTGGGGAGGAACTTCTTGAGCCTGTTCGTCTTGCACCCTCTGCTTCTAATTCACAGCCATGGTTTTTTAGCGGTAACATAAACGAGATTGAAATAAGCCGGGAAAAGCTTAATCTAATAAAGGCTCCGCTCTATGGCAAGATGAATCAAATTGATATTGGTATTGCACTTTTTCACCTTTGGCTTTCCCTTGACCATCAAGGCAAAACTGCGAACTTTGCATTTCAAAAAGCAGCGGCACCAAGTGGGTATGAATTTATGGTAAAAGTGAAAGTTAAAAATTAAATGATAAGTAGTATATCCGGTAGCCGCATCTGAACTAGGGAAATTATGGAATTCGCGTTTCTACACCCAAATTTACCTATTCGACTCCGATCATTGATGTATCGCAGAAGCATGCGCAGGAATGAGGAAAATTATGAAAAGAAACCTGACGAATAAAATTAATTGGTGTTTAGATGAATTGCTTCCACCGGTATTGCGTGACAATAAGTTCACTATGTCAATCCTGTTTCGCTTTGCTTTAGGCAAGAAATATCATTATTATATGGAGTTTAAGGAAGCAATTCCGGAACTTGATGAGAAGAAGATAAATGCATATTATGAGGTTCTAGCAGATACTTTTATAAAGAGAGATACCGATAACAATGACAAGTGCGTAGAATATATCTGCGGAGCCTGCAGTGGGGATTACACAACAATTCTGGATGCAGCTTGCGGCAAAGGTTATTTGATTAATAAGATTTATGATAATAGTAAAAGCAAAGAGTACTTTGCCGTTGATATTGCATTGCCGGATAAGCGAAATAAGAATATTCATTATAAAGAGGCAAGCATTACGGCATTGCCATTTGAAGATAACAGCTTTGACATCGTTATCTGCACCCATGCACTTGAGCATATTAAAGATAACAATAAGGCATTAGCAGAATTAAGGCGCGTATGTAAAAGAAAATTGATCATTGTTCTACCGAAACAGAGAGAGTATCGATATACCTTTGACTTGCATATTCACTTTTTCCCATATCTGTATAGTGTTAAAAACTATATCAATAATCCAAAAGCAAAAATATTAGAAGTCGAGAAGGACTGGATGATAGTAGAGGATTATAAATAGATTTTATAATTATAAAAAAGGAACTTAATGAAACTATCCAACATTTAAGGATCAGTTCAATAGGTTCCTTTTTTAATACCCTTTTAGCTTATGCAAAACATTCCTACCTAATTATAGGTAGAATTACAATTTGTTGAAATTAACGATGCAGTACTTTATAATTAAAGATAAGCAATTCATGTCAGGTTTACGACGGTGCTTAATATAACATGTGATATAGTAAATTCGTTGTGAGCAATTTCAACAAAGAGGATGAGGTAATCATTACAATTTATAATAATAGATTAGGATTTAACATAGAGGCAGCTTGGAGGTATTAAATGTATAAGGTTATGATAGTTGATGATATGGAAATATTTCGACGTTATATTAAGAGACTTAAGGTATGGGGTGATAATTCCGGCTTTATAATTGACGAAGAAGCAGTGGATGGTTTGGATGCCTTGAATAAATTAGAAAAAAATCCTGTGGATTTGGTGATTGCAGACATTAAGATGCCTCAGATGGATGGAATTGAACTCCTTAGTGTAATAACAGAGAAGAAGTTATGTCCTTATGTAGTATTACTAAGCGATTATACGGAATTTGGTTATGCGAGGCAGGGAATTGTCTATGGTGCTTTTGATTATATAGGTAAGCCGGTAGGAGATAAAGAACTTACTGAGTTATTTGAAAGGATTAAAAAACACCTTTTAGAAAAACAGCAGCAAGAGCATAAACAGGCAGAGCTCCAAGAGAGTATTAATGACGCTTTTTTCACAGCCACGGATGTTCAGATGATTATCCAGATGATTTGCCGCGGTGAAATAAAAGCGACAACACTTATCTCGGATATGATTGATACGATAGAAAAAACGCGTAATAATGATAGAAGTAAAACATTATTGATAATAAAAAATACACTTCACGAAATCATTCATGAAACACTAAAATGTCATCCGTGGATTGTATCCTATTACCAAGTAAATTTGCTTCAGAATATAAGTTTTACATGCAGTAGAGAATGGGAAGAAATGAAGTCAGCGTTTATTGAAATTGTGGGGAATTTAATATCCATTATTAATCAGTTCATAAGTTGTCAGGATAATACGATGGTAAAAGAGACCAGTGAATACATACTAACAAATTTAAATGAGAAATTATCCGTTAAAGTACTCTCGGAAAAGATGTTTATCAGTAAAGCACATCTAAGTGAAATATTTAAACAAAAGACGGGCAAGACCGTATTGCAATATATTACTATGGTAAAGATGGAACGAGCGAAAAGACTTATGGAAGAAGACCTTAGGAATTATGAGATTGCATATCAACTGGGGTATAGTGATAATGAATATTTTAATAAAGTCTTCAAAAATTACACAGGCTTGTCACTAACACAATATCGTCAAAGATCAAACAATAATAGAAGGTAGTATGAATATTGTGCTAACGCCCAAAATTCACGGTGTTTTGGCAGAATAATAATGGAAGCAGAAATATTTGAATGATATAAACAAATTCCGACATTTTTCTGGTCTTTTTCCTTGTATTTTGCATATGTGTTTTATTGGAAATGATTTATGATATTAACAAAAATAGGGAAACGAGTTGTAAGAGGTGCAATAAATGATATCAGAAAACAACAATTCAAAAAAAGAAAAACAACATTCCTTATGCGAGCGTTTTTTATCAAAATTGCTTCATATTAACAAAGAAATTAATCCAAAAAAGGAAGCAGCAAGAATAGCAGAAATTTTTGTTTTCTTTGGAGTCATATGGATATTATTATCAGATAAGATCGTTGCTTGGACAATTAATGACAAACATACCATAGTACTGTTCAGTATGTTAAAAGGCTGGGTATATGTACTTTTAACAGGAATGTTAGTATATGGACTGGTTATCATTACATTAAGGAAAATCCAGCAAGACGGGTTAAAGATTGATCAGAATTATCAGGAATTATGTGATGCTTATGAGGAATTGGAAGCATCGCATGAAGAGCTGATGGCATCAGAGGAAGAATTGCGTCAGCAATATGATTCGTTAATGGATAGCCAAAAACAGCTTCTGGAAAGTGAAGAACGATACCGGCTGATTTCAGAGGCAACCAATGATGGAATCTGGGACGAGAAGGATGAGGTAAGATATTTTTCAGAGAGATGGTTTGAAATAACCGGATACATCAGGGAAGAGATTAATAGAATGGAGGATTGGAAAAAGTTAATACATCCGGATGATTATGAAGCAACAATTTCCATTATGAATGAACACTTGCAAGGCAAGACTCCATTTTACTGCATAATCTTTACCGACTTGGTGGAGACGAATTTGTAATTATAATCAATGATAGGGGTCAAGAGGGAGCAGATGAGTATGCGGCTAATATTTTGGCTGGTCTGAAAGAACCATTCAAGTTAGGTGACAG
>JAQUYQ010000203.1 GCA_028691795.1 Herbinix sp. | reverse complement strand
TGTCTTGCTTCATCCTTGCACATTTCATGTACTGTATCATGGATTGCATCTAGATTAGCAGCCTTAGCGCGTGTTGCGATGTCTTTCTTACCTTGGCAAGCGCCGTTTTCAGCATCCACTCTCAATTGAAGATTTTTCTTGGTGCTGTCTGTAAGTACTTCACCTAACATCTCTGCGAATTTAGCTGCATGTTCAGCCTCTTCCCATGCTGCTTTTTCATAATAAGATCCGATCTCTGGATAACCTTCTCTATATGCAACTCTTGCCATCGCAAGATACATACCAACTTCAGTACATTCTCCTGTGAAATTATCTCTTAAATCCTTGAGAATATCTTCGCTAACGCCTTTTGCTACGCCCACAACGTGTTCGTCTGCCCAAAACATACCCTCAGATTTCTCGGTAAATTTATCTTTACTTGCTTTGCAAATCGGACAAGCATCCGGTGCGCTATCTCCTTCATGAACATATCCACATATCTGACAAACAAATTTCTTCATATAATGTCTCTCCTTCTATTATGTTAATTCTCTAATTACTTGATTTCAATAACAGTAATTATTACTGTTATAATTATAATACATCACTCACATAAATTTGTCAATAGATATTTTATAACTTTTTAAAATATCTATTGGAGCTCATGGAGTAATATACTTATACATTTCGTTAGATCTCAATACATTATGCAGACTATTATTCATCGCTAGAAACAACTAAATGATGTTCTATAAAAAAGACACGCATACACCAAATAACAGAGTGCTGCGTGCCTTTTAAGTACGTATTATTCGTATTGCTTTGTTAATTCATCTTATGTCTATCCTTTTTTATTACAATCAGGGCATTGTCCGTAAAAGAAGGTAACATGGCCATCCACCTTACCCGTAAACCCAGCTCCAGCTATCACATTAATATGCTCAATTGATTCCATCTCAATATCTAAGACTCTACCGCAACCTTTACATAAAAAATGATAATGCAGCTTAGGATTTCCATCAAACCGGTCACATCCATCCTGACAATTAATCTTAAGTATTTCACCCTGCTCTGCTAGTAAATTCAAATTACGATATACTGTGCCCAAACTGATGTTGGGATAGTTTTCCCGAATATTCATATAAACGGTATCTGCTGTTGGATGCTCTTTTGTTTTAGAAAGATATTCCTTAATAGCTTCCCTTTGTCTGCTATACTTATTTACCGCCATAAAAACCTCCACGTAGTAATTTAAGATGTACTAGTTGACTATTGCTGAATGTGCAGAAAAATAAATACGATTATTTATCTAATATTCAATAATAATAATTGTTATTATAAACTCCTTATTTCATTTCGTCAAGTTTTAAAATATAAATAGTATTTATTAAAATATTAATAGTATTTATTACATAATATGTCACTCATCATATAATTCCAACTTAAGATTTCACAAAAAATCTAATATAGGATTAACCAACTAAAATCCTTTGCAGAAAAAAATAGACTGTAGTTAACACATTTCCCAATGTAATGAGATTATTGTGTATTCTACAGCCTTACAAGATGAATTTACAATCCAATTCACTTGTCATCAGTCTTTAATTACTTTCTATTTGCAGGTTCTATATTGATACTCTTGCCTTTAATTTTAGCAGATTTCATGACCTGAATTACTTCAGAGGCATGTTCTCTGGGTACTTCTACAAAGGTATATTTGTCATACATATCAATGGAACCTATTAGTTTACCAGGCATACCGGTTTCACCTGCAATGGCTCCAAGGATGTCACCAGGTCTGACTTTCTGATTCTTACCTAGGTTAATAAAGAGTCTGACCATACCTGCTTCTGCTCCGGTATCACCAAAATCCTCGGCTTTACCTTCCTCTACCTTGCCGACTTCATCTCCCATCATCATCTTGAGAAATGCTGCCGCCATATCAAGGGAAGTGAATTCTTCTTCATTCACTCTTTCTTCAATTAAATCAACCATTTTGGAAAGATCATCATTCTCAATAATTGACTTAATCTTATCCAATACTTTCTCAGCTTTAACTGCTGTGACATCATTAATTGAAGGAATAGGTTGCGCTTTAATCTTGGTATTGCAATATCTCATGATATCCTTCAACTTGAAGGCTTCTCTGCCTACTACCAGGGTAAATGCTCTTCCCTCACGTCCAGCACGTCCGGTACGGCCAATACGGTGTACATAATATTCATCGTCTTGTGGTACATCATAATTAAAAACAGCTTCAACGTCATCAACATCGATACCTCTGGCAGCAACGTCGGTTGCTACAAGAATTTCTGTTCTTCCATTACGAAAGCTGTTCATAACGCGATCTCTCTGCTGTTGCTTTAAATCTCCATGAAGGCCTTCTGCAAAATAACCTCTTCCTTGAAGTGCCGATGTTAATTCATCTACCTGCTTTTTCGTATTGCAAAATACTAAGGAAAGTTTCGGATTATACATATCAAGAAGTCTTGACAGAACGTCTTCTTTATTTTTTTGGTTAACTTCATAATAGTATTGTTCAATTTTAGGAACCGTTAATTCCTTTTTAACCACACGTATGATTTCTGCATTTTTCTGATACGTTCTAGCAATATCTAAGATTGGTCCAGGCATCGTAGCGGAGAATAATATTGTCTGTCTCTCTTCGGGTATCTGACTAAGGATTGTTTCAATATCCTCACGAAAGCCCATGTTTAACATTTCATCTGCTTCATCAAGAACGATCATATTAACGCTGTCAAACTTTACCGTTTTTCTTCTCATATGATCCATTACTCGTCCGGGAGTTCCAATAATGATTTGAACTCCTGATTTTAAAGAGCGGATCTGTTTTGAAATTTCTTGTCCTCCATATACGGGCAGTATTTTAATGCCATGCATAAATAGGCCAAGTTTTCTTATTTCCTCTGCAACTTGAATTGCAAGCTCTCTGGTTGGGCATAAAACGATTGCCTGCAAGCTTCTATCCTTCACGTTAATCTTTTGTAACAGCGGTATACCAAAGGCTGCTGTCTTGCCGGTTCCGGTCTGTGCCTGTCCAACAATATCTTTACCTTCCAGTATCATCGGAATTGCCTTTGCCTGTATCGGTGACATTTCCTCGAATCCCATTTCCTCAACTGCACGAATTATACTCGGGTTTAATTCTAACTCTTCAAATTTCGTTATTTCCATACTTGATTCCTTTCTTTGTACCTTTTATCTCATATATTTCCCACTCGTTATTCTTCCTATTTATGTCAAACTTCTAATAGTCAATACTCTTTAACATTTAACTTTACCGATATAATGTTTGCTAAACATTCCGTAAAAACAGCTCTTAGCCCGCTTGGACCAAGAGCTGATTCATCTTAAATTAAATTAATTATGAAACAGATACTTTGCGTAGTATAACATTCTATCTATTTCTTGTCAAGGACTTTTACCCACAGGATTGCGCTCATGGATGTGTATAACCTTATTATACACGGTTTTTACTTTCCTATAACAATTCGGAAGGAATTATTTCTTACTTCTTATTAATAAAACAAAAATAAATGATTTGGAAGGCCTATCCACTTTTTATGAATCACTTTTTCCGATTACTTACCTTACTTGTCTTAAAGTCGCCTCCACGGCTGCTCGAATTACCTTGACTGCTATTTCGCATATTACTGTTTCTAACAACTTTGTTACTGCTTTGTTTCTCATGAAACTTATCCATTCTTCCTTGGCTGCTGCCTTGTTTTTCATGGAACTTATCTATTCTTCCTTGGCTGCTTCCTTGCTTTTCTTGGAACTTTCCTTTACTTCCTTGGCTGCTGCCTTGCTTTTCTTGGAACTTTCCTTTACTTCCCTGGCTGCTGCTTTGCTTTTCTTGGGATTTTCCTTTATTTCCTTTACTTCCTTTATTCTTCTCCTGCTTATCCTTAACAATCCACAGTTTTTCCTTTGCAAATTGTCTCGGGCGTACTAGGCATTTTTTATCAAAGCCGATAAGATCCATACGATCTGCCTTCTTCAAAGCTTCTACAACCAAATCATAATTCTTCGGATTACGATATTGGATTAATGCTCTCTGCATCGCCTTCTCATGAGGAGATTGTGGAACATAGATTTCCTTCA
>JAQUYQ010000202.1 GCA_028691795.1 Herbinix sp. | reverse complement strand
TTTTCTGCGGCTCCAAAGGGAGCGCTAGTCTGGTCATCCCATTCAAAAAGGCTTCTGGCGGTTTGAAGAGCCATTGATTTATCCAGATAGGGTTGTAATTTTTCAAAAGTTTTGCTCATAAAAATCTCCATTCAAATCCTATTATTAAGACTATTTCTTAAATTAGTATATCAATTTTTACATAGTATAGCAATCCAATAAATGGTATGTTATACTATGATTCAGTAAAACAGTCAAGTTAAATAAAATAAATAGGACATCGAATAATTTCCATATTACAGCAGATAATAAAAAGATAAATGTAAAAAATAGATTATTATTTTGAAAGGATGTAGTAGCCAAATGAAAAATATGATAATTGAGAAGGTTATAGGCAGAGAAATATTAGATTCAAGAGGAAATCCAACAGTGGAGGCGGAGGTTACGCTTGCAGATGGAAGTATAGGAAGGGCAGCGGTGCCGTCAGGAGCGTCGACAGGAGCCTTTGAAGCAGTAGAACTTCGTGATGGAGACAATAAAAGATATCTGGGAACAGGTGTCAGGAAAGCCGTTGATAATGTTAATAAATTGATTGCTGATCAGATTAAGGGAATGTATGCCTGTGATCAAACCTCAATTGATGCCAGCATGATTTCACTTGATGGAACAGAGAATAAAGGAAAGCTTGGTGCAAATGCAATTCTAAGTGTTTCCCTAGCCACAGCTAAGGCAGCAGCAGCTTCCTTAAAAGTGCCTTTATATCGTTACTTAGGCGGAGTTAATGCAAAGACACTCCCTGTTCCGATGATGAACATTATTAATGGCGGTAAACATGCAGATTCCAGTTTGAATATTCAGGAATTCATGATTATGCCAGTTGGCGCTGCAAGCTTTTGTGAAGCCTTGGAGCATAGTGCTACCGTATTTCATACTTTAAAGAAACTTTTGAAAACGGACGGATATATCACTGCTGTAGGAGATGAAGGAGGATTTGCACCAAAATTCTCCAGTGATACCCAAGCACTTGATTACATCGTAAAAGCAATTGAAACCGCAGGATATCGTCCAGGAGAGGATTTCTTTATTGCAATTGATGCAGCAGCTACGGAAATGTATGATGAGGCAAAGAAGGCAGGAAGAGAGGGTGATTATCTGTTCTGGAAAGCGGGAGAATATAAGACGGTAGAAGAGATGGTTGATTTCTGGGATCAGGTATGTAACAAATACCCTGTTATTTCTTTAGAGGATGGTCTCTCAGAAGAGGATTGGAAGGGCTGGAAGCTCTTAACTGACCGTATCGGCAATAAAATTCAATTAGTAGGCGATGATTTATTCGTAACCAATACCAGCCGTATTAAGGAAGGCATTAGACAGAATATTTCCAACTCTGTACTAATTAAGTTAAATCAGATCGGTTCCTTAACAGAAACTCTTGATGCAATTGAAATGACAAAGAATAACCGCTGGACAGCTGTGGTATCTCATCGATCCGGTGAGACAGAGGATGTTACTCTTGCAGATATTGCAGTAGCGACCAATGCGGGACAGATTAAAACAGGTGCTCCCTCCAGAACAGACCGTGTAGCAAAATATAACCAACTCCTTCGGATTGAGCAGGAACTTGGCGGTAATGCGAAGTATCTTGGAAGAGAGGCATTTAAGGTATTTTAAATTTATAATTTATTAAAAGGTAAGCCATTCGTATGACTTACCTTTTATAGTTTATATAAACCTCACAGTATAAAAATCCATTCGTGAATTCCAACTAAAAATAGAAGCCAGAATGAAAATATCATAACTGATAGTTTCTTCAAATACTTAAATGCTGATTTTATTAGCATATCAAAAACATTTAACGCGAAGTTTCGGTTTTAATTATTTGGAAATCCCTTAAATTTCATAAGGCTCTCCATGGCCGGGATAAATTGTTTTTACATGGTACTGCTGAATTAAATCCCAACTATCTTCAATAACAATATCATCATAAGCCTCTAACATGGAATAAGTAGGAAGATCACCGATAAATGCACAATCTTCATCAATTACAAGACTGATACTATCATCACTATGTCCAGGTGTGGAGATAAGCTCACCATCGATTCCAATTGATTTAAGGAAGTTTCGACTGTCATAATCCGAAAGGATAATATTATTGCTTGTCGTGATATCTTTAAAATTTGCTTTCGGATTTTTCTTATAAAAGAGGTTTAACTTATTGAAAAATGCGACCTGATTTTCAAGCATTATCAAGTTTGTGCCCAAATCTTTTAAATTTTGAGTTAGACCGGCATGACCTGGATGAAAATGAGTTATAATCAAATAATTGATTTCATATGCGGAAATATTATTTTGGTTTAATAACTGCAGTAATTGGGAAAAAGTATCCGGCCATCCGGTATCTATCATAACCCAACCGTCATCCGCTGATATTAGAAAACAATTGGCTGATTTATATGTTAAATTAATTACGTTCATTGCTTCACCTCGTAAGTTGAAATTAATAAGTAAAAATTAATACATAGAAAATGGCTGCGATTTATTTTCTACAAACCGGTAATAGTGTAATATAAAATAGCATTCATTATTAAAATTGTTATGTTAAATTATAACATGTACTTTACTAAAATGTAAAAGACATTATTTTGAAAAAATTGTGAAAATTACAATCGTAATAAAAAAGCTGCACCGTTAGGCACAGCTTAAAAAATCTAATTTCTCATTCGTGCTTTACTTCATAGGGTTCTTCAAATTTACATCGATAGGATTTGATAATGTTACCTGAAATTGTGTTAAATGTTTTCTCAGTATTTAAATCAGCATCCCAGACATAGGGTATCTTGTCATATATGGAATAACGTTCCCACATTGAATCATCGTAAGGCTTTACCGGTACGTTTCTCTTCTTGTTCTTTGCATCCACGTCAACACCTCACAAATAAAATACGTCACAACTACTATATAACTAATTGGGACAGATTTCAAGTACATGCCCTCGGTTTAACGAATAAAATTTTCGTATTTTTAAGAGAGGCGCTTCTATCAAATAAAATTGAGATATATAAGTAGACACATTATTCATCTTGTAGTCCAAAAGTCCCTTATAACAACGGATCAAAATTAATAACGAATTATTTTATACTGGTTTTCTGTGCCTGGAATTAAGTTTTTTCTGTATCTCAACTGCTATAATCGGTACAAAAGATAAAAATAACACAATAGCCCATTGTCTGGGTGTAAGAGATACTACCTGAAACACTTTGGCCAGAGGGGGTATCGTTATTACCGATATCTGAAGGAAGGCGCATATAATAAAGGAATAAACAAGTTTCATATTGCCAAATAGACCAATTTCTGACAAGCTATATTCACTTCGCATATTGAAGGAATGGAACAATTGGGATAGGCTTAATACGGCAAATGCCATAGTTCTGCCAACCCATGGAATGTAAGTGGCTGGTAAACTGTTACTGTCATTTTGACCTGATAATGAGTTAATTAAAGCCGGTATATCATAATAATGAAATCCAATAACAAACGAGAGTAGTGCAAGAGATCCAATCATGATGCCTTCCAAAACAATACGGATTGCTAAACCGTCGGCAAACATACCTTTACTTGGAGAAACCGGCTTTTTTTTCATAATATCCTTGGATGTCGGTTCTACACCCAAAGAGATTGCCGGAAGAGAATCGGTAACTAGGTTAACCCATAATAGTTGTACGGCTACTAATGGCGTGGGTAATCCAAAAAGAATAGCAACAAATATTGTAAGTATCTCGCCGATATTACTGGATAACAGGAAATGGACTGCTTTTTTAATATTATCATAAATACCTCTGCCTTCCTTTATGGCAGAGACAATGGTTGTAAAGTTATCATCGGTAAGGATCATATCAGCAGCATTCTTAGCAACATCTGTTCCGGTAATTCCCATGGCACAGCCAATATCAGCAGCATTTAAAGCAGGCGCATCATTAACACCATCACCGGTCATTGCGACAACCTCACCTTGACTTTGGAATGCCTTAACAATTCGAACCTTATGTTCTGGAGATACTCTGGCAAATACACTATAACGTTTAATGTTAGCGGCCAGCTCTTCATTACTCATACGCGTTAATGCATCACCGGTAG
>JAQUYQ010000040.1 GCA_028691795.1 Herbinix sp. | reverse complement strand
CTTAAAGTTGCTCAAGCTATCCTGTTATCTTTACTGTTTTTGTGGTGTATCTGTTACCGATAAATCGATATCAAATACGGTTCGTGATACATCATCACTGATATATCATAATGAAAATTTCTCATATACATCTTGTTAAGATGCATTTTGAAGTCCATGTGGAACTTCAATTTTTTAGAATTTTCAGGGTTGTTTTACTGTTCAATTATCAAGGTTCATTTTGCTGTGATACCGTTGTTTGCTGTGTTTCTCAACGTCAGCTTGACTATCTTATCATGCATCTTACCGTTTGTCAACTATTTTTTTAAATTATTTTTTACCGATTTTTTTACCGGTTTAAATCTCAAAAAAATAGAACGGAGAAACAGGGATTTGAACCCTGGCGCCGCTATTAACGACCTACTCCCTTTCCAGGGGAGCCCCTTCAGCCTCTTGGGTATTTCTCCAATTGGATGATTGCTATTCATATAATTAAGACAACTATCTATATTGTACATTTAATTCATTACTACTATATATAGATAAATAATCTTAAACGGAGAGAGTGGGATTCGAACCCACGGTTCCTTTCGGAATCACTGGTTTTCAAGACCAGCCCCTTAAGCCGCTCGGGCATCTCTCCAAACGTCGCTTTGCTAGTATAGCATCTAAAATATCATGTGTCAAGTAGTTTTTGCATTAATCCTGAAAGAATTGTTCCTTTTTTATATTTTTTTCGTACAATATGCGTTTTAATATCTCTTCTGCTAAAAGTAAATCCTCCGGAGTAGTGAGTTTTATATTATTATAATCACCTAACAGCATTTTAACCGGACGTTTTAAATAATTCTCATAAACCATGGCATCATCTGTAATACCAATCCTACTCTTATCTATTTCGGCATTGAATACGTCATAGGCTTCTTTAATTAATTTATACTCAAAAGCTTGAGGTGTCTGTGCAGACCATAAAATATTACGATTTGGGGTTGAAGTAATAGTACCTTCGGAATTTACTATTTTGATCGTTTCTTTTACGGGGGTTCCAACAATGCAAGCTTTATCTTCTATTACATGTTTTATCACTGTTTCAATCTGGTCCTTCATAATAAATGGTCTTGCCCCATCATGAATCAAAACATAATCTGTTGGTTCTACCTTCAAAAGAGCCCTGTAAACCGAATCATAACGTTCCTTACCGCCTTCTATAATTTTGGTGACTTTCTTAAAATGATAAGTCTCTATGATATTCTCCCTGCAATAATCCACCTGGCCGTCGCCGGTAACCAGAATAATATCATTTACACTACTTTCCTCAAAGGCTTTTAAGGAATAATACAGTACCGGTTTCTCCTGCAGAATTAGAAATTGTTTGGCAACCTGGGAATTCATACGCTTTCCCTGACCTGCGGCTAAAATAATAGCAGTAATTTTGTTCATCCTGATAGCTCCTATGATATATTACATTTAATTTTAATTCTTCAATTATGGTCCTGTGTTACAAATTTTTATATGTCTTTCAGCCATTGCACAAATTAGATTATCTCTCGCCTATTCTAAGATTCGGAACCGCATTCAAATCCAATCCAGATCTGGTCCCTTTTAAATATTCATAATAGGCTGCGGCTCCTATCATCGCGGCATTATCCGTGCAAAAAATCGGCGATGGATGATAGAAAGCAAGTCCATTTTTACTGCATGCAGCTGCAAGTGCTTCCCTAAGCGATGAGTTTGCTGCGACACCTCCGGCTACTGCAACCTTCTTCATTCCAAAATCCTTTGCCGCCAGCATCGTTTTTGTTACCAGTACATCAATCACAGCTTCCTGGAAGGAGGCGGCTATATCTGCGCGGTTTATCTCTTCGTGTTTCATTTCACAGGAATTGATATGGTTCAATACTGCTGATTTTAATCCGCTGAAGCTGAAATCATAGGGAGCACCTTCAATATGTGCCCTGGGAAATGTAATTGCTCTATTATTACCTTCCTTGGAAAGCTTGTCTATCTTAGGTCCTCCAGGATATCCTAGTCCTATTGCGCGTGCTACCTTATCGAAAGCCTCTCCGGCAGCATCATCTCTGGTCCTGCCAACAATTTCATAGGTACCGTATTCCTTCACTAATACCAAATGAGTATGTCCGCCCGATACAATTAAACACAGAAATGGTGGTTCCAATTCTTTATTTTCTATATAATTAGCTGAAACATGCCCCTCAATATGATGTACTCCGACCAATGGTTTTTTTACGGCAAAGCTTATGGCCTTCGCTTCTGCAACTCCAACTAAAAGAGCACCCACTAACCCCGGTCCATAGGTAACACCAATTGCATCTAAATCCTGCAGGGTAACATTTGCTTCTGATAATGCTTCTTCAATTACTTGATTTATTTTCTCAATGTGTTTTCTGGAAGCTATCTCAGGTACTACTCCTCCATACAATTTATGAAGTTCAATTTGGGATGAAATAATGTTAGAAAGGACTTCCCTTCCGTTTTTTACAACTGCTGCCGCCGATTCATCACAGGAGGTTTCAATTGCTAAAATCATAATATCTTTCGTCATAACTAAATTAACCTCTTTCTGTTGTTACTCATCTTGTCTTTGTCAATCCTATGGTTATATTTCTATGAAGTTAACAAGATGAATTGGTAAACCAATTCACTTGTCATGATTATTACTCACTGTCAGTTACAAGCTCCCATCCCAGAATTTTCCACTGCTTATTTGCGTCCTCACGTAATAATACCTGCCAGGTTTCAATAAATTTAATATTCTCCTGGATTGTGAACGAAATAAATTTGGTGGAATATTTGACTCCATCAATTTCTTTTTCCTGTTCTTGGTCCTCATTAATCAACAGATAATTAGTAATTTTTCGATTCTTATCTTTCCATTTAGAAATATCTGCATATAGACTAGTAAGATAAGTAGCTTCCGGATTATTATCTAAAAATTCTTTATCATACAATTCTCTAATTTTTGTCGCCAAGGCCTCAATTTCATCATCTTCCGGATTATTATAGAGGGCTTTCATCATACTGGCAAATAGTTTCGTAACTTCCCTTGGTGTTTCGGGATAGTATAATTCCAAATCTTTATTAATTAATTTCTCTACCTCAGTGAGATTTTCACCAGAAGAATCAATCGGGTCGGTACGATTCGTCCAATAATAATAAAAAAGCAAAATAACAATTGATAATATTATCATAAATACAATTGTAGTTATTGTCCTTATCTTCGCCTTTCCCATATTGCACCTCCTTAATCCACTCCGGTTATTCGTCCTTATCAAACTCCAGAGTGATACTCTTTCTATCCTTACCAGCCTTTGTATTCGAAAAAACCCGTTTTGCTTCGCCTATAAAGTCCTCCGGCCTTATTAAAGACGGACTATAATGAGTGAGCCATAATTCACTAACCTTCGCAGTTTTTGCTAACTTTGCCGCTTCGCAAAACGTCATATGCTTGTATTCCTTAGCTTTCGTATCCTTTTCATTCTCACCGTACATACCCTCGCAGATAAATAAATCTGATTCAAAGGCGTTATCCGATATGACATTAATCGGCCTGGAATCGGTACAATAAGTTAATTTAATTCCTCTTCGTTCCGGCCCTATCACTAAATCAGGAGTATAAGTGATATCGTCCTCCCTAATGGTCTCACCCTTTTGTAGGCGATTCCAAAACTTTTGAGGTACTTTATTCTCAAGTGCACGTTCGGTAAAGAAACGGCCTCCCCTTTTGATATTTATGCTGTATCCATAACATGTGATATTATGCTTTACCTGAAATGCTTTTATTTTATAGCCGTTGATCTCAATTGTCTCTTCTGCTGTTGCTAATTCAATGAATTTTATTTCAAATGGTAGCTCCGGTGCAATGACACGAAGTGAATTAACCACTCTTTCTAATCCCTTCGGCCCAATTAAGGTTACCTGCTCTTTCCGGTCAGCATTTCCCATAGAAAGAAGTAATCCAGGCAAGCCGCTGATATGATCTCCATGAAAATGAGTAAAACAGATTATATCGATGGAATGGTAACTCCATCCCTTTTCCCTTATTGCAATTTGTGTTCCTTCACCGCAATCTATTAATAAACTGCTTCCATTATATCTTGTCATAAGAGCAGTTAACCATCTTCCCGGTAGCGGCATCATTCCGCTTGTTCCCAGTAAACAAACATCTAACATTTTTTGTCCATGCCTTTCTTACTTTGTTCATTATCATTTTACCACAGTTTACACATTCATATAAGCATGTATACATTTATTTTAGCAGTATTTTCTATCGTTTGTCCAGAAATTTGTTTTCAAATACTATGAAAGGAATATTACCTTCTTGAAAAAATAGCTAAAATGCTTATAATTCGATATAGAGTACTTCAATTTCTCGATAGGGAAATTCCGAAAGCACCAGTTTTAAACATAAAAACTTGGAGGTTAAATATGTATAGTTTTAAGAACGATTATAGCGAAGGAGCTCATGAAAGAATATTAAATGCTTTGATAAAATCAAATCTAGAGCAGACCGATGGATATGGAGAAGATATCTACACTGAAAAAGCAATAGAATTATTAAAACAGAAAATAGGTATTAATAATGTCGATATTCACCTGCTACCCGGTGGTACACAAACTAATCTGACTGCAATTTCTGCCTTTTTAAGACCCCATGAGGCCGTAATTGCAGCAACTACAGGACATATTCTGGTGCACGAAACCGGTGCAATCGAAGCTACCGGCCATAAAATTATTTCTATAAATGGTACCTGCGGCAAGCTGACTGCTGAACAAATCCAATCCGCTGTAAAGTCACACACAGATGAACATATGGTAAAGCCAAAGCTTGTTTACATTTCTAATCCTACAGAAATAGGCTCAATTTATAGTAAAAGTGAATTAGAAAGTTTAAGTAGGGTCTGTAAAGAAAATAATTTATTTCTATATATTGATGGCGCAAGATTAGGTTCCGCGTTATGTTCGGATGAGAACGACATTGAACTCTATGACTTGGCTAACTATGTAGATGCTTTCTATATAGGAGGAACTAAAAATGGTGCCTTTATGGGAGAAGCTCTGGTAATCTGCAGAGATTCTCTGAAAGAAGATTTTCGCTATCATATTAAGCAAAAAGGGGCACTCCTTGCAAAAGGAAGACTTCTTGGAATACAATTTTTAGAGCTCTTCAGAGATGATTTGTATTTTGATTTAGCTATGCATGCTAATAAAATGGCGGGTTTATTAAAAAGCGCAATCAGTAGGGCTGGCTTTACCTTTCTTACTCACTCTCCGTCAAATCAGATATTTCCTATTCTGCCTAATGAATTAATTGAAAAACTTTCAGAAAAGTATTCCTTTTATGTCTGGGAAACAGTTGATAAGCAAAACTCAGCGATACGACTTGTCACCTCTTGGGCAACAAAAGAGGATTATGTTCTAGCTTTTATAGATGATCTGTTCATATTAAATAAATAGAATATTTAAGTATGCTAAAAAGGGAACCGATTATTCGGTTCCCCCTATCAACATGATCAGATCAACTCTTCATTATTACATAACTCGAATTATAATACTTCTAATTTTCTTCTAACTTCTACAGGAATTTGAAATTGTGATATTAATTTATCATAGCATTCTTCGCATAGATTAAAGTGATGCACTTCCATATCTCGCTCTGAAAAATAACCCCATTCCTTGGTAGCTTCAAATGCATCTTCTTTCAAAATTCCATTTTCAACCTTAAGAACCTTACCACAAGAATTACAGTAAAGTGGAGCTACTAAGTTCTTTTTAATGTTATCTGCACTCTTCACGACTCATCCCTCCATATTGTACATGCCTCGCCCATAGGTACATTATAAACGAAAGCGACGAATTTTTACAGTGGGAATTACTGTATTGGTTTCATCCACATAATGACAGCATCTTCTCTCGGCTTTGAATAAAAATCCCTGCGAATAGCTGCTCTCTCAAATCCTAGAGACTCATAAAGGTGAATAGCTGCCTCATTTGATTTGCGCACTTCCAGCGTGAGTGAGGTTATACCCCTACCAGCTGCATCTCCCAGTAATGCTGTCAGTATCTGATATCCGATTCGTTGCCCTCGGTAATCTTTTTTGACAGCAACATTATAAATGTCTCCTTCGCCGGCTATCCCCCAATAACCGCAGTATCCAACAATTTTATTATCAATTACCGCAACTAGATATCCATTGTTTATATCTTCTATGGAGTTTCTAAAATCCTCTTCACTCCAAGGTTCTGAGAATGTATCCTGTTCAATGGCACATACTTCAGGTAAATCAGTCTCGGTCATTTTCCGAATTTCCATATTAAACCTCATTCTGCCGAAGCCTTATTACTGCATCCGCTCAGCGCGTTCTCTTTCTGCCTGAGACAGTCGTAGATAAACTGGTTCATGTTGTGATGCTGTCTGTATTATATTTTTCTGATAATATAAAGTACCAAGTGCTCCTATTGCTCCAGCCCTTTGTCTATTTAAATGGATTGGGGCAAAATTGTATTTTACCTTTGCTTTTTGTTCAATGATTTCTTTGTAAACGGGCACGCCATCTCCAAGGAAGATCACCTCTTGACCCAACTGATTAATCTCTTCCAGAATATCTTCCACCGCAATTGCGGTTTGTTGCTTACGGATTTGAAATTCATTTTGATCAAATTCATAAAGTCCGGTATATACTTGACCTCTTCTTGCATCCATCATCGGACAAATCAATTTGTCCGTAGCGTACAAGTTATATGCCAAACCATCCAAGGTAGGAACCGGTATAATCGGTTTATTTAACGCAAGGCCTAATCCCTTCGCTGTTGCAGATCCTATTCTAAGTCCGGTAAAGGAACCAGGACCGGCAGCAACTGCAATCGCATCCACATCCTTCAAATCCATTTCCACCATCTTAATGATTTCATCCAGCATAGGAAGTAAGGTCTGGGAGTGAGTTTTTTTATAATTTACTGTATATTCTGCAAGCATGTTTTCCTCTGTTACAATTGCTACAGAAGCAACCAAGCCCGAACTGTCAAGTGCTAATATCTTCATATCTATACTTCCTCTCTCTAAGATGCTTTTATCAATATATTTATCATCTTAATGTCCACGCCTGCGTAATTCACACTAACCTACACGATGCTTCAAAGCAGCATCTCAAATACCCGGAAGAAGCTTGGAATGAGCACCCTCTGTGCTCATTCCGAGGTTCTTCTAATGGCCCGCAATATTTCGCGGGACTATTCACACGATTACTGTTTATTTTCTAATACCGTAATTTTCCGGTAATCAAATCCCTTTTCTAAGTCTTTTTTAATAATAACTTTGGTTCTATTTTGAGGTAAAAGTTCTTCTATCAGCTCTGCCCATTCGATTAAGCAGACCCCTTCTCCGTAGAAATAATCCTCGTATCCGATTTCCTCCATCTCATCCACGTCCGCTATTCGGTATACGTCAAAATGGTAAAATGGCATTCTTTCTCCATCATATTGTTGTACTATGGTAAAAGTAGGACTATTTACCGCTTCTTTTATTCCAAGTCCTTTCGCGAAGCCTTGGGTAAATACGGTTTTGCCGACACCCAAATCTCCGCTGAGGCAATACACCTCACCTTTTTTTGCAGTTACCCCCATCTGATAACCTATCTGAAAGGTATCCTGCGCCTGAAAGCTATCTATCGTCATAAACGTTCCTCTGCTCTATGCATAATTTGTATCAATCTTGATGTTCTTACTGACCGCAATTATTATAGCAGAATTAAGCAAAAAAAGATAGAGCTTCTTTGAAGCTGCATGTGTATATGCAATTCAAAGAAGCTCTAATCTATTAAAGTAATCTTCCTTTTAACAAACGATAGGTATAATATCCAACGATTGAAATCGTAATTCCTTTGACGATATTAAATGGTGTAATACCAATGATTACCAAACTGGCAAGATCCTTAATTGCAGGTACATTTGCAGCTGCAAATCCGATTACATTCTCCATACCGCCAAATAATTTTGCATAAACAGGAATTACTACAAAATAGTTAAGTAGCGCACCCATTATTGTCATGGAAATAACTCCGACACCAAAAATAATTATCATATATACCGCATTCCAGGTTTTAGAATTATCTACCTTATTCTTTTCAGTATTTTTCGTATTTCTTAGTTTATATAAAAAACCAATTGGAAGAAGAAAGGCACTGCTGACGATAAAGTTAGCAAACTCTCCTACCCCAGCGGAAGTTGTTGCAGTAATACCTTTAATTAGATTTTTTATTAGCTCAATTACTATTCCGGCAAGCGGGCCAAATTGCAATGTTGCAATGACAGCCGGTATATCACTGAACTCAAATTCCAAAAATCCAAGATGCTTGTAAGGTAGTTTAACAAACATTAATACATAAGAAAGTGCTGCAAATAGACTAATCATGACCATCTGCTTTGTTTTAAATATGGTTTTGTTTTGATTTGTTATTGTGTTTGTTTTCATTTCATTCTCTCCTTTTTGATGGCAAAGGGAAAACTCTGGGTTATCCAGCAGAATATAAAAAAGCCCCGATTTTAATCACATTAAAATCGGGGCGAATTAATTACAGCTCTGCTTTTCTTCTCACATCCAGACTTTACTGTCGGTTTTGGAATTGCACCAAATCAATCACAAATAACTTTCATCATTTATGAGTCGCGGACTTTACCGCCGGTCGGGAATTTCACCCTGCCCCGAAGAATTTCCTTTATTAATTTATCTTACTACCTCATAATACAACAGACATTTCATATTGTCAATCTGTTAACAATATAAATTCACTAGTAAATCTACGCATTTTTTAGCAAATTAGTTTAATATACTTTAAATAAATTTGATGACTTTGATTCTTGTTTCTTTCACAAAAATTCTTATAAATTGCCTAGTAGCTTATCCTTTATAACACCGATTGCTTCTCTTACATAATAATTAACGGCTAGTAAATGATCCGTTGGTGCGGCCAACCCCTGAATTTGATTTAACCCCTGTTTTTTTGCAATGCTGATGGATCGGTAAATATGAAATCCATTTGTAACAATAGCCACGGAAGAATTCGGTTTTAAAAAAGACTTACTATAGAGAATATTTTCAAAGGTATTTTTTGATTTATCTTCCTTTATAATACGATTTTTAATAATACCCTTTTTCATGAGGTATCGCCCCATTGCCTCCGCTTCCGAGAGCGCTTCATTCTCACCTCTTCCACCGGAAACAATTGCTACTGTCCTTGGATTATCCTTCATATAGGCTAAAGCCATGTTCAATCGTTTTAATAAGGTCTTTGTTATTATTGTCCCCCGAACTTGTGCTCCCAGTATTATGATATAATCCATTCCCTGCTCAGCCTTCCTGTTCGCATGATAAATCAAGGTTCCTTCTAGGTATGTAAATATACTTAAACCTACGATGATAATCAGAGTAACTAGGAAACGGAAACTTCCCACTGCTTCTATTTCATGTATCATCATGTAGCGCATTAGAATACAGGCTAATAGACCTACTATTCCTGCAGCAAGCCAAAACCTAGAAAAGGTAGTATCAATTCCTGAATAAACAATAATAACACAACAATATAGCAGGCTTAGAACACTTAAGCTTAGCACTAGCCAAAATAGAAAATTCATAAATAGCCTTAACCTTTCATTAAAATAACTGGTTAGCGTGCTAAGATTACATAGCACCCTAACCATAAATTTTTTATTAAATCAATAAAACTTCGTAGTACAAAGACTAGAGCATTGCTTGATAAAATCAGCACGTAACACCTAGATGAAACCATTAGTTATGATATTTTTAGGATGGCGCATCATCTTTAATCAGCCAAATTGATTGCACTGACTTATTATAATTACAGTTTCATGGTTAATTGAATTCGTTTCTTCGCCAAATCAACGCTAAGAACCTTAACCTCTACTATGTCGCCAACGCTGACTACATCCAAAGGATGTTTTACAAATTTCTTATCAGATAGCTGTGATATATGAACCAACCCGTCCTGATGAACACCGATATCAACAAATGCACCAAAATCAATTACATTACGTACGGTCCCCTTTAAAATCATGCCTTCGGTCAAATCTTTCATCTCAAGTACGTCGGTACGTAATATCGGTTTTGGCATCTCATCTCTTGGATCTCTGCCCGGTTTTTCTAGCTCCTTAATAATATCTGTCAGGGTAATGTCACCAATTCCAAGCTCCTGAGCTAATTTCTGCTTATCCTTGATCTTTTTACCGATGGTTACTATATCACCGGATTGTTCCATAATCTTTGACTGAGCCGTTATATTTTTACCTGTCAATTCTTCTTGACCTTGAATTCCTTTTGTCCCAACTGCTGCCGCAAGAGCTTTACCAAATGCAGTATCCTGTGATTTAATAGTAATTGTCTTCTTTTCCGGCTTCGGTTCTGCTTTCTTAACCGTTTCCACGCCCTTTTGTTTCAGTGCTTTTGCCTGAATCTCCTTAACATTTTCCAAGGTTAGTCCCAATTTAACTAACAGAGACTGAGTAGCTTTATAAGATTCCGGATGAACACCGGTAGCGTCTAGGGGGTTGTCCCCTCCCTGAATTCTCATAAAGCCCGCACATTGTTCAAACGCCTTAGGGCCTAATTTTGCAACCTTTAAAAGTTCATTACGGCTTCGAAATCTTCCGTTTGCTTCACGATAGGCAACAATATTTTTCGCAATTACTTTACTGACGCCGGATACATGTTCTAGCAATGATACCGAAGCAGTATTCAAATCAACTCCAACTTTATTTACACAATCTTCCACCACACCAGAAAGGACTTCACCTAACTTCTTCTGATTCATGTCATGCTGGTATTGTCCAACACCAATGGACTGAGGGTCAATCTTAACCAACTCGGCAAGAGGATCCTGAAGTCTTCTTGCAATAGAGGCAGCACTTCTTTGACCAACATCAAAGTTCGGAAACTCCTCCGTAGCCAATTTGCTGGCAGAGTATACAGAAGCTCCTGCCTCATTTACAATAATATATTTTAGAGGTTTATTAACTTCCTTTAATAACTCTACGATAATCATTTCTGATTCTCTGGAAGCAGTACCGTTACCTACGGAAATAAGTGTGATATTGTATTTGTCTATTAATTTCTTTACTACCTGCTTTGCTTCCTCCACCTTATTTTGTGGTGCTGTCGGATAAATAACTACAGTATCAAGTACCTTGCCGGTACTGTCTACTACTGCAAGCTTACAGCCCGTTCGAAATGCCGGATCCCAGCCAAGAACTACCTGATCAGCAATTGGAGGCTGCATAAGAAGCTGTACCAGATTCTTACCAAACACCTTAATTGCACCATCTTCGGCCTTTTCAGTCAACTCACTTCGAATTTCACGCTCTATGGCGGGTGAAATCAGTCTTTTATAACTGTCCTCCGTGGTCGCCTTTAAAATATCATTGGTATATTTATTATCTTTCAAGATGACCTTCTTTTCCAGATAACGTAAGATACGTTCCTCAGGTGCGGCAATCTTAATTGTAAGTACCTTTTCATTCTCACCGCGGTTGATGGCTAAAATGCGATGTCCCACAAGCTTTTCTAAGCTTTCTTCAAAATGATAATACATCTCATAAACAGATTCCTGCTTATCATTCTTTGCGACAGAAGTAAGCATTCCTTCCTTCATTGTCACTTCACGAATATAACTGCGGTACTCTGCTTGGTCGGATATATCTTCAGCTATAATATCCATAGCACCCGCAATTGCTTCCTCTACAGTTTTCACTTCTTTTTCTTCTGACAAATAATCTACGGCAGCATTCGTAACCGGTTGTGTAATTTCCTGTGCAAGTATAATTGCAGCCAGACCATCCAAGCCTTTTTCCTTCGCAATCGTAGCTCTGGTCCTTCTTTTTGGACGATACGGACGATACAAATCCTCAACAACAACTAAAGTCGCAGCTGCAAGTATTTGGGCTCTAAGTTCCTCTGTCAGCTTTCCTTGTTCTTCTATACTGCTAAGCACTTGGGTCTTCTTCTCTTCCAGATTTCTCAAATATAATAATCTTTCATGTAGATTTCGTAACTGTTCATCATCTAGGGAGCCTGTTACTTCCTTACGATATCTTGCAATAAACGGTATCGTATTTCCCTCATCAATTAATTTAACGGTTGCTTCTACTTGCTCCAACCGAATTCCCAATTCATCTTTAATTTGTTTTAAAATATCCATGTTTACCTCCATGATGCCACGTTACGGCATCCCTGTACTCTTTATATCATATCATATTATACGTATAATACATAACTATTAGCTTGTGCATAGCGTATGCAATTCATATCCAATATAACATTGCTCTAATAATATATCACGAAATTTCTTGGAATAAAAGCTTATATTTAAAGCTAATATCAAAGTTGAATTTCCAGCTTATATCAAAGTTCATCCTTGGGTTTTAAACTTCGTGTACAAAATTTCGACTTGTCAATCAATCTTTAACCATATTCATATATTCATTTTCACTTATTATATTAAGTTTGATTTGACACCCGAACCAAGTATTGATATTAATGTTTTTTTCTTATATGATAATCTTTGGATAATCATTTTGAAAAACATAAGCATGCAATATATAATAAGGGTTTTGCAATCAGCTTATTAAGCCATCCGCAAAACCCTTATAAACCATACGTTTTAAGCAAATTAAGTTACATCCTATATACAAAATAAAAGTTACACCCTGTACAAAAAATAGTGATACAATTACTCTTGCATTCATTCTCAGAACGCAAACCTCAGACTGAAAGTGATTTTCTTTCACTCTTTATTACTACTCTAACTATTCCTTGTTATCTTTCAAACAATTTATTAATTACCGTATATCCCTCGGTCACTACATTACCGCTCAGTTTTGCTTCCGCTTCATTATAGTACCAATCATTATTTTGTTCTGCTGTACTATCATAAAGCAGATATGGAACTGGATCACTGGTATGTGTTCTGCACCTAATTGGAGTGGGATGATCCGGCATAACGAGCATTCTGTAATCAACGCCTGCTTTCTTCATTTCCTCCATAACAACCTTAATCACTCTTTGATCTAGATATTCAATTGACTGAACTTTATTCGTAATGCTGCCCTGATGTCCCATTTCGTCCGGTGCTTCTACATGGATATAGACAAAATCGTAATCATCTTCAACAAGCACTTTAACGGCTGCCAGTGCTTTGCCCTCATAATTGGTATGAAGGGTTCCGTTTGCACCTGGTACCTCAATTACCTTCATTCCTGCTCCGACTGCAATTCCTTTCAATAAGTCAACTGCTGAAATCATTGCACCCTTTAAGTGATTCTTTTCTTCAAAGGAGGTCAGTGCCGGTCTTGTACCTGCGCCCCAGAACCAAAGCGAATTAGCCTTATTAAGTCCTTTTGCTTTTCTAGCCTCATTTAACGGGTGATGGTTCAAAATATCGTAGCTTTTTTTCATCATTTCTCTTAAAGCTGCATCCTGAGGTAAATATTCACCGATTACTTTACCCAGTATATCATGAGGTTGGGTTAAATCCACTACTTCACCTTTATCCCATATGGTTAGATGGCGGTAGCTGGTTCCAACATAAAATTTATAGATATCATTTTCTAATTCCTTCTTTACTGCTTCAATCAGAACAGCAGCATCCTCAGTTTCAATTTCACTAGAGCTGTGGTCAAGTATTGCCTGCTCTTCATAAGGCTTATCTTCTTCCGTTAAGGTAACGATATTGCAGCGGAGAGCAATATCCGTAGGTTTCATATCCACTCCGATACTTAATGCTTCGAGTGGCGAACGTCCTGAATAATAAATTCTAGGGTTATAACCCAACACAGCCAAATTAGCGGTGTCACTTCCCGGTTTCATTCCCTCCGGTATGGTATGTGCAATACCAAGCTCAGACTTCTTAGCAAGCAGGTCTATCTGAGGTGTGACTGCTGCCATCAAAGGTGTTTTGTTACCCAGCGCTTCTATCGGCTCATCAGCCATGCCGTCTCCAAGAACAACAATATACTTCATCGAATTCAAATCCTTTCTTCATCAAATGCAAGTCATTAGAGAAGCATTTTTATGTTTAATTTTATAATTACTTATTCATGTTATAGGATTATTAATCATTTAACTTATTATGAATTAAAATCTAGCGCGGATAATGCTAAGTACTCCATCCAGATTATTTGCTTTCTCTTTCAGGTCCTGCTCTGAGAGACTTTGTGTTATAAAAGCATACTCACCAGCAACCCCTTTTGCAGCTACTACTTCCACATCACCAAATAATTTACCGACATTCTCAACAACTTGTGGAGTGTTTCCTTTTACTCGAATGAAGAAACGATGTTGAACTTGATTCACATCCGTCAGTTCAAGTTTTTTGCTGCTCCATATTGTCCATATGTTAATACCCAAATGCTTTGCCGCATCCACAATATCAGCAACCACTGCGCTTGCGGTAGGTAATTTACCTGCACCACTTCCATAAAACATAACATCCCCGATGACATTTCCTCTAACGAAAATTCCGTTAAATACATCGTTGACACTGTATAATGGATGGCTTGACTTAATCATCACAGGTGCTACCATAGCATAAACACGATCATTTTCCCGAATGCTGGTAGCAAACAATTTTATTTTAGCATCCAGTGTCTTTGCATAGCGAATATCTATATCAGAGATTTTTGTAATACCTTCTGTGTAAATGTCTTCATAGTCTACCTGCATACCAAATGCAAGCGAAGATAAGATAGCTATCTTTCTGCAGGCATCATGTCCTTCTACGTCTGCTGCCGGATTACGTTCAGCATATCCAAGCTTCTGTGCATCAGCTAAAGCAGCCTCAAAGCCTATGCCCTCTTCGCTCATTTTAGATAAAATATAATTGGTTGTACCATTTAAAATACCGGTAATTTCAACAATCTCGTCCGCCGTGAGGGACTGATTAAGCGGTCTGATAATCGGAATACCTCCACCAACACTGGCTTCAAATAGGAAGTTGAGGTTTCTCTCCTTTGCGATATTCAAAAGCTCTGCACCGTGTTTTGCAACTAACTCTTTATTAGAGGTAATTACACTTTTCCCTTTTAACAGCGCAGCCTTAACAAAGGTATGTGCAGGTTCAACACCTCCCATAACCTCACAAATAATCTTAACTTCAGGATCATCTAATATGATGTTAACATCATGAACCAGCTTCTCCATAATCGGATCACCGGGAAATTCTCTTAAATCCAATACATATTTAATATTAATTTGGTCTCCAGCTCTTTTTGCAATGCTTTCTCCATTGGTATTCAGTACCTCAACTACGCCAGTACCAATTGTGCCGTATCCTAAGACTGCTATATTAATCATTGCTGCTCCTCCTTTTCATGCCGTAACAATTCATTTAAATTCTTTATAACTTTTCTTTATTCTTATTATCGTAAAAACCAGTTGATAGATTTCATCATTAACTCGCACATATCTAAAAGACTATTCTCTTGATACGACTTTTACATAATGTATTCCATCCATAGCTTCAATTGAATCAATCATAATGGATGTACTTTCAGTCTGCGGTAGTATCTCTAAGCTCAAAGTGAGTAATGCAATCCCATTGACTGGAATGCTCTGATGGATTGTAAGGATATTCGCTTCACATTTTGCAACCTGGTTTAACACTTTAGAAAGCAGTCCAGGTTTATCATCCATTTGAAGCATAAAGGTAATTGTTCTTCCCCTGGTGTTCTCATAAAAAGGGAAAATATCATCCCTATATTTATAAAATGAACTTCTACTGATTTCTACTGCGTCCGTTGCCTCTTGAACGGTCATGACACGCTCCGAATCCAGGAGTCTTTTCGCCTCAACAACCTTTAACAAAACCTCCGGTACGGCCTTTTTCTTTACAATAAAATATTTGTCTCCATTCATTTCAAGAACCTCCTGCTTACATTCGGCATGTCTATGTATTCATTTTTAATAATTGTATGTATATCAGATACAACTGTCTTTCTAAGAAAGATATAGTAACATATATTTATTCACATTGCAATACAATATTACTATGTTCGATACAAAAAAATAATATTTGTCACATATGCTTGAAAGCCACGTGATAAATATTATTATTTTTGTATAAAAATAAAAGTTCGGTGTCATTACTATGTCTTTACTGTGTCTTTACGGTGCGGATACCTTATTTTTTAAATATACCTAATGTGATAACTGAGCCTTTACAATTGCATCACTATTATAAAAGATAGGGCATATATTAATAACATCCGGAATTATTCTTACAAACATTTTTCTCTGAATTATTTTTGTAGAGGATGCTGTTGCAAATCAGTATTATAAAAAGTTTTTCACTATATCATGATTATGTAATACTTATTTCCATATATTATTCTGCTGTACATTTTATATTCAAGAGACTTCAGCAATTTAGATAACATAAACTAAAAGGGCTGCTGCCCGCTTGGTACTCATCCTGTACCAGGCGGAGGCAGCAGCCTCACAGTCTAAATCTTTGTTTGCTTCACACTCTATCTCTTTGTTAAGTCATAAGTCCCCTTAAAGTATCTTGGACAAGAACTCCTGCAGTCTTGGATGCGCAGGGTGGTTAAAAAATTCGTCAGGAGTATTCTGCTCCACAATTTTGCCTTCATCCATAAAGAGGATACGGGTTGCAACCTTCTTGGCAAAGCGCATCTCATGCGTGACAACAACCATCGTCATACCCTCGTCCGCGAGCTGGGCCATTAAGTCAAGCACTTCGCCAACCATTTCCGGATCAAGTGCAGAGGTAGGTTCATCAAACAGCATAACATCTGGGTTCATGGCTAAAGCACGAATAATTGCAATACGCTGCTTTTGTCCACCGGATAACTGATTCGGATATGCATTCGCCTTTTCCGTCAGTCCAATACGTTTTAGTAGCTCCATTGCTTTTTGAATTGCTTCATCCTTCGTCATAAGACCTAATTTTACAGGAGCTAGCGTAATGTTTTCTAAAACTGATAAATGGGGGAATAGATTAAACTGCTGAAATACCATTCCCATCTTAGAACGCAATTTATTAATATCTGTTTTTTTATCTGTTATGTTATTTCCCTCAAACCAAATCTCACCGCCTGTGGGAACTTCCAATAAATTTAGACAACGTAGAAAGGTTGACTTTCCTGATCCTGAGGGACCGATTACAACTACCTTTTCCCCTTTTTGGATTGTCTCATCGATTCCGTTGAGAACCTTGATAGGTCCAAAAGCTTTCTGTAAATTCTTAGTGACGATCACCTCTAGCCAGCCTCCTTTCATAGATGGATAATAATTTGGTTAAACCAATTGTCATAACTAAATAACAAGCTGCTGCAATAACAAGTGGCGGAAGAATAACCCATGTTCTGGAGCCTACATATTGTGCTGCTTTTGCCAAATCCGTAACCGCAATATAACCAGCAACGGAGGTTTCCTTGATCAATACGATTAACTCATTACCAAGTGCAGGGAGAATATTTCTAACTGCCTGCGGAAGTATGATAAGACGCATTGTTTGAATATGGTTAAGGCCTAAGGAACGCCCTGCTTCCATCTGACCACGGTCAATTGATTCAATACCTGCTCTGATGATTTCAGCTACATATGCTCCTGAATTAATACCAAAGCATACTGCTCCGACAACTATTTCATTTGTATTCCTGGACGTAAAAATAAGGTTATAAATAATTAACAGCTGTACCATTACCGGTGTACCACGAATGACTGTAATATAGATATTACATATGCTTACCAGAAACTTCGCTTTTGAATTATTAGCAGAAACCTTTATAACTGCTACAATAATACCAATTACAACACCTAATGCAATTGCTAATAATGAAATTAATATTGTTGCTTTTATACCTTGAATATAAGCTAAGTATCGTTTATCCGGTACAAGTGCATCATAATATGACTGATATATTCCCATTAGCCATGTACTAATCTTATCCAATTTTATCCCTCCTGTGATCTTAACATATGATTTCCATTCTATCTCTTTTATAGTCACAGTTTTATATCTTTGTGTAGATATACTTGCCGTTAATATAAATACCTTTAGAATTGACTTCATGTTATATAGTAATAAAAAGTACTACTTAAAGGTACGATTTCTTAATCTTCAAAAAGATAGAGGCTGTTGATAAAGATAACAGCCCCCAAATATTATCGCAGGATTAAAATATTACACCGACTTATTTGCTAGTATATTTTGCGGTAAATTCATCCATCTTCCCGCTATCCTTTAAATCTTTAATTACTGCATTAATCTGGTCAAGTAATTCTGTATTACCCTTTTTTACTGCTATTGCATATTTATCTTGAAATAATGTTCCATCAAGAATTGATAATTCAGGATTTGATTTAACTAAATCTTCTGCAGGATATTGATCCATAACGATACAGTCAATCTTTTCGTTCTTCAAATCCTCAGCCGCCTGACCAAACTTCGTATAACGCTTGGTTTCTTTTGCATCAATATTATCTTCTACCCAGAAATCTGCAATATTACCTTGCTGAACGCCAATCACTTTACCTGCCAAACCATCTGAATCTACCGTTGCTACAGCAGGATTGGCTTTATTTACAACTACAACCTCAGTTGAATCAACATAAGGATCAGAGAAATCCATAACTTTTTGGCGATCTGCATCGATTGATACACCTGCTGCTACAAGGTCTATGGTTCCATTTTGAACTGCCATTAAAGCTCCGTCAAAATCCATATTCTTGATAACAAGCTCTTTACCCATAGCGTCTGCAATTGCCTGAGCGATATCCATATCTATACCTACAACCTGATCTCCTTCTAGAAACTCATATGGTGCAAAACCAGCCTCAGTACCAACAATCAATTCTCCATTACCCTCTGCTGCTGGAGCTTGAGTTGCTTCTGGAGCTTCTGTTGCTTCTGCACTTTCTGTAATTGTTGCATTCTCTGCGTCACCATTACTTCCTGTTTCTTCTTTCGTGCCACAGCCTGCAAACAAAGTTGCAACCAATGTTGTAATCAGCATAATACTTAATACTTTTTTCTTCATAAAACTCCTCCATTTATAGAGGTATTTTTACCCCTATAGAATATACTTTACTATTATTTTTTAATTACGGCTTTTAACTTATTTTGCTCTTCTTCCGTCAAAATCCCGTCATTATTTAATATAATAACCAGACGACCATTAACGTTCGTTACAGCTTTCATATACGTGGTGTCTTTGGCTTTTACGATAGAAGGGACTTCATAGATCAAATCCTCATCAACCTGTACAATCTCTGTCATCTTATCCACTTCATAAGCAGTAAGAATACCATTCGACGTTGTTATGATAAATCTTGTGTCTAGGTCTGGTTCGACATCCTCCAAACCAAACTTTCTTCGTAAACTATATACCGGTATAACATCTCCTCTTAATTTAATAACTCCCTTTAGGTTCTTAGGAAAACTTGCAACCGGTTCAATTGCAATTACTTTTTCAATTGTGTTAACATCCATAATATCCAGACTATATTCTTCTTCTCCAAGCATAAAAACGGCTTGCTTTGTGCTTTTCATAGTAACTCCTCCTTTATGGAATCAACCCATGTTAATATTTTGTGCATTCCATTTTAAATACGAGTTAATAAAAG